>USCN01000047.1 GCA_900553165.1 uncultured Collinsella sp. | reverse complement strand
CCGCAGGCTGCCGTCAATGGCGCCGCAGTTCCTGCGCTCGGCACCGGCTATCGCCGTATCTTCACTCTCAAGCAACGTGAGCTCACGCAAACCGTCGCTTGGCTGGTCGATGGCGTCGAAGCACTCGATCGCTATGGCGTGGATATCCCGGAAGATGCCCGCATACTCGCGCGACGATGCTGGCCGGGAGCCCTGACTATCGTGGTCAAGGCAGCTCCCTGTGTGCCGACCTTTATGCGCGCTGCCGACGACACCGTGGCCCTGCGCGCTTCGGCCTCTCCCGTGGTCCAAGCGCTCATTCGCGCCTGCGGCAGCCCCCTTGCCTGTACGAGCGCCAACACGCACGGCGCGCCCTTTGCCGCCGTCGAGGGTCGCATCCTGGAGGGGGTCGATGTTGCCGTCGACGCCGGTGAGACCCCGTGTCGCGACGCCTCGACCATCGTGTCGTTTCAGCACGGCGGGCTCCAGATCCTGCGCCAAGGCGCACTTCCCGCATCAGAGATCGAACGGGTCCTGTCCGACCCGATGCAATAGAAAGGTTTAAGCGATGTCGTTGAATCTGGGCAGCCTGGGCATGGAAGATGCCTCGTTTGACTTTGGCGGTTCCTACATCATGGCGCTCGACTGCGGCACCACCTCGGTACTTGCGACCATCGTCGACGAGTACGGCTGCATCGTCGCGCAGGCACGTCGCAGCGTAAAAACGAGTTTTCCGCGTCCCGGTTGGGTAGAGCAAGACCCCATGGCGGTCCTTGCCAGCCAGATCGCGGTCATGATGGAAGTCCAGTTTAAGAGCGGTATCCACTCCGACCGCATTGCCGCCATCGGCATCTCCAACCAGCGCGAGACCACGGTGGTCTGGGACCGTGTGAGCGGTCAGCCGATCTATAACGCCATCGTATGGCAGTGCCGCCGTACCGCACCTCTGATCGACGAGCTTGTCGAGCAGGGCGCAGAAGGGCTGGTGCGCTCCCGCACGGGACTCACGCTCGACCCGTATTTCTCGGCCTCCAAGGTGCAGTGGATTCTCGACAACGTCGACGGCGCACGCGAGAGCGCGGCGGCGGGCGACCTCATGTTTGGCACCATCGACACCTGGCTCATCTACAACCTCACCGGCGGCCAGGTCTTTGCCACCGACTACACCAATGCCAGCCGCACGGCACTCTTTAATATCCATACGCTCGATTGGGACGACGACCTGCTGGCACTCTTTGACGTTCCACGTTCCATGATGCCCGAGGTTCGCTGGAGCTCGGGCGACTACGGCCGCGTCGCGAGCGACATCATGACCAACATGCCGCCCATCATGGGTGTGGCGGGCGACCAGCAGGCATCGCTGTTCGGCCACTGCTGTTTCCGTCCCGGTCAGACCAAAAACACCTATGGCACGGGCTGCTTTATGCTCATGAACACCGGCGACGAGATCGTCGAATCCAAGAATGGCCTGGTCTCCACCATCGGTATCGCTGCGGACGGCAAAGTCAGCTATGCGCTCGAGGGCTCTATTTTTGCCGCCGGCTCAACGATGAACTGGCTTCGCAACAACATGGGCATCATCTCGAGCGTGAGCGAGTCGGCACAACTCGCCGCTTCGATTAGCGACAACGAGGGCTGCTACTTCGTTCCCGCCTTTGCGGGTTTGGGTGCTCCCTGGTGGGACCCGCATGCCCGCGGTATCGTGTGCGGTCTGACCGGCGCCTCGAGCCGTGCGACCATCGTACGTGCCGCCTGCGAATCCATGGCATATCAGAGCTACGACGTGTTGCGCGCCATGGAGCAGGACGTGGGGCTTTCGATTGAGCGCCTGTCTGTCGATGGCGGTGCCTCGCGCAACGAGTTCATCATGCAATTCCAGGCCGACCTGCTGGATATCCCCGTGCTGCAATGCGAGACGGTGGAGACCACGGCAATCGGTGCCGCGTACTTGGCGGGTCTTGCCGTCGGCTATTGGGAAGACCTAGAAGAGCTGGAGCAAAATGCCCAGATCGTTAGGACCTTCCTTCCCCACATGTCCGCCGAGCGCCGCGAACAAAACCTTGCGGGCTGGCGTGATGCAGTCAGGCGCTCGCTCAGTACCGCACAGTAGGGCTGCGATGGGCTGCTCGATACAACAAACCGCTAAACTAATGCATGGCGTGCGGCGGCAACATTGCTGCGCGCCTTGTCAGCAAGGCCGTATTGCGGCCGCAACGAAAGGGGCAATCAACCCATGACCGTCACCTACGATACGTCCCGTGTGACGCTTGTCGATCACCCGCTCGTCCAGCACAAGCTGTCGATCCTGCGCGACAAAAACACCGGCACCAACCAGTTCCGCCAGCTCGTGCGCGAACTCGCGCTTTTTGACGGCTACGAGGCCATGCGCGACCTGCCTATGGAAGACGTCGAGGTCGAGACCCCCATCACTACCGCCACGTTCAAACAGCTCGCCGGCAAGAAACTCGCCATCGTGCCCATCCTGCGTGCGGGCCTTGGAATGGTCGACGGCATTCTCGACTTGGTGCCCTCCGCTCGCGTGGGCCACATCGGCATGGAGCGCGACGAGGTCACCCACGAGCCGCACGAGTATTACTGCAAGATGCCCAAGGATATCGACCAGCGCATCTGCCTGGTTGTCGACCCCATGCTCGCCACGGGCGGTTCGGCCGAGATGGCCATCAGCTACCTGCGCGAGCGCGGTGTCAAGGACATCCGCATGCTGTGCATCGTCGCGGCCCCCGAGGGCCTCAAGTCGCTGACTGAGAAGGATTCTGATGTGCATATCTATACCTGCGCCATCGACGACCATCTCAACGAGGCTGCCTACATCGTTCCCGGCCTGGGCGACGCCGGCGACCGTATCTACGGCACGCTCTAGTCGCTGGACTAAGACGACCGCGGCTGCAAATACGAAGAAACGGTGCGCGCGGACGAACAGAAGGCGACCGCGCGCACTCCTGTTAACGGACGTTTTGCCCTGCAGGGTTCGAGAAAAACGTATTACCGTACCTGCGGCATAAAGAAGGTCTTAAGAAAACGAACAGGTGCGTATTAACCGATGCTTTTTCGGTTGTACTTTAGCGATTGGCTCGTACAATAGTCACCAATGTTTGGCGGGAACTGTTCTGTGAAGCGTTAAAAAGGGAAAGTGAGGACGCCAGTGTTTCAGATAGCCGATTTGCTCGCTATCGTTGCAGGTGCCATCGCGGGCGCGATCGCCTTCCTTCCCTTTGTCTTTACGCTCAAGCCGGTTCTTGACGATAGACAGAATGCGGACATGCTCAAGGGTATGGTGAGTCTGGCGGTCTCGGCAATCGCCCTGCTCGTCTTTACCTTGGTTGTGTTTGTGTTGTTCGGAGAGGCATTTCGCATGTTCCTCCTGGGCGAGGCGATCGGCTTCGTGGCCTTTATGGCCGCCTGCACGGTTCGCGTCGCCAAGGCGCTGCGAGATCCTCATGAGGTCGAAAGGTAAGTCGTGGAAATTTTTGAAAAGCTGCCTGATGAGATTAATCATCTGGTCAGCGAGTTCAGCTCCACCCCTGTCGTGGGCGATCTGAGCTGCGGCATCACGCAGTACTCGTTTTGGCTGATCGTCTCCACGATCGTGCTCCTGATCGTCCTGGCCGTGTTCAAGAAGAAGCAGACCCTGGTTCCCAAGGGCTTCTTCGTCAACGGTTTCGAGTACATCATCGAGTACGTCGAGAACGATATCGGCAAGGGTGTCGTGGGTGAGAACTGGAAGAAGCACTTCCCGTTCCTGTGCTCGCTTTTCCTGTTCATCCTGATCAATAACATGATCGGCCTGATCCCGGGAATGAAGCCCGGCACCGGCGCAATCGGCTCCACCGCCGCACTCGCCATCTTCGCCTTCGTGTACTTCATCTACTACGGATGCAAGGCTCACGGCGTGATCGGCTACATCAAGAGCCTCGCCCCGCAGGGCGTGAGCTTCCCGATGAACGTGCTCGTGTGGGTCGTCGAGCTTTTCTCGACCTTCCTGCGCCTCATCACGCTCGCCGTCCGTCTGTTCTGCAACATGTTCGCAGGACACGTGGTCATGGGCTCGTTCGCCATCATGGCGAGCATGTTCATGCAGCCGCTGCTTCAGCAGGTTTCCGCGGCCCACGCCGTCGGCGCCCTGCCTTCGCTGGCCTGGCTTGCCATCCTCATCCTGATCTATGCGATCGAGCTTGTGGTCGGCGCCATCCAGGCTTACGTCTTCACGGTCCTTACCGCCGTGTATGTCTCCGAGGCAGAGGAGGTCGCGGAGGAGGAGTAGCCTTCCGTTCGCGCCTTAAAGGTAAGGCAATTCGTTAAACCGCCGGTGCCCGTACCCATGGAGCCCGGCAGTTATAAAAAGGTTATCCTGCGTGAAATAAGACACGCACGACAAAGGAGGAATCGTGGGAGTTATCGGTTACGGTCTCGGTGTTATCGGCGCTGGTCTTGCTATCGGCCTGTCTGCTCTGGGTGCTACGGGTGCTATGGCCCGTCAGCCTGAGGTCCAGGGCCGCGTGTTCACCGTCTTCATCATGGGCTCCGCCTTCGGCGAGGCTCTGGCTCTGATCGGCTTCGTTGTCGCGCTGATCGTTAAATAGCACGGAGCGTCAAGTATGAATCTTTCATCCCAGAAGAGCGCGATCGCACTCTCCGCGTCCGCGGCCGCGCTGCTCATGCCGGTTTCCGCGTTCGCCGAGGACGGCGCTGCCGGTGCGGACATCCTCATCCCTAAGATGGCGGAGTTCATCCCGGCGCTTATCGCCTTCCTGATTATCTGGATCGTGCTGGCCAAGGTCGCCCTGCCGGGCATCATGAAAACCATGGAGGAGCGCGGCAAGAAGATCGAGGAGAGCCTCGACGAGGCCGAGAAGACCAAGCAGGAGGCTATCGCCAAGCGCGCTGAGTCCGACTCGATCGTCACCGACGCCCGTCGTCAGGCTGCCGACATCGTTCTCGAGGCCCGTAAGGACGCCGAGTCCGAGCGCGCCCGTATCATCGAGGCTGCTCACAAGGAGGCCGAGGAGATCATCGCCAAGGCCCATACGACAGTCGAGGACGAGCGCAAGTCCATTTACGCCGGTGCCGCGAGCTCCATCGCCGACCTGTCCGTTGCCGTCGCCACCAAGATCGTGGGCGAGGCACTCGAGGACGATGCCGAGCAGAAGAAGCTCATCGAGCGCTACATCCAGGAAGCAGGTAGCCTGAATGCCGACTAGCCGCTATCAGGACAAGGTGCTCGAGACCTACGCGCGCTCCCTTCTGGAAGCCGCTAAGGCCGAGAACCATGTGTTCGAGGACCTCGAGATGATCGAGCGCTTGGCTTCTGCCAGCCCCGAGATCATCGCCGTGCTCGACACCATGTCCAAGCGCGACCAGCTCGACCTTCTTCCCAAGGTGGCAGCTGCCTTTAAGTATGTTGCCGAGGAAGACGAGGATGTAGTGGGCGTGACCGTCACCACGGCGATCCCGCTCGACGACGAGCTGCGTCAAACCATCACTAAGAAATGCGAGCAGGACTTCGGCCGCAAGGTATTCCTTATCGAGCAGGTCGACCCGTCTATCGTGGGCGGCCTGGTGCTCGAGGCCCGCGGCGAGCGTCGTGACATTTCCGTCAAGACGCAGCTGCGCATCGCGCAGGAGACCCTCGCAAACTCTGCTAATTCGTACGGAGGTGAAGCCTAATGTCCGAAACCCTCAATGCCCAGGATATCGCCAAGAAACTGCAGGAGCAGCTCACGAGCCTCTCCGCGACGGTCGATACGCATGAGGTTTCAACGGTCGACGAGGTAGGCGACGGCATCGCGCGCGTCTCCGGCCTCAAGAGCGCCATGGCAGGCGAGCTTCTGGAGTTCAAGAGCTCCGATACCGGTGAGACCGTCTTCGGCCTTGCCCAGAACCTTGACCGTGACGAGGTCGGCGCCGTTCTGTTTGGTGCCGTCGACTCCATCAAGGAAGGCGACGAGTGCCGCACCACTGGCCGCATTATGGATATCCCCGTGAGCCGTGCCATGCTCGGCCGCGTCGTCAATCCGCTCGGCCAGCCCATCGACGGCCTGGGCGACATCGTCGCCACGCACCGTCGCCCCATCGAGTTCAAGGCTCCCGGCGTCATCGATCGTACCCCGGTGTGCGAGCCGGTTCAGACCGGTCTGCTCGCTATCGACTCCATGGTGCCTATTGGCCGCGGTCAGCGTGAGCTCATTATCGGCGACCGTAAGACCGGTAAGACCGCCATCGCCATCGACGCTATCCTCAACCAGCGCGGCAAGGGCATGGTCTGCATCTATGTCGCCATCGGCCAGAAGGCCTCCACGGTTGCCAACATCCGCGAGACCCTCGCTCAGCACGGTGCGCTCGACTACACCATCATCGTTTCGGCCACCGCTGCCGATTCCGCCCCTATGCAGTACATCGCGCCTATGGCCGGTGCCGCTATCGGCGAGTTCTTCATGTACAACGGCGAGGACGGCAAGCCCGCCAGCGAGACCAACCCCGGCGGCCACGTGCTCGTCATCTACGACGACCTGTCCAAGCAGGCTGTGGCCTACCGTCAGATGTCGCTGACGCTGCATCGTCCGCCCGGACGCGAGGCCTATCCTGGCGACATCTTCTACCTGCACTCTCGTCTGCTCGAGCGTGCCGTCAAGATGTCCAAGAAGAACGGTTACGGCTCCATGACGGCACTGCCGATCATCGAGACCCAGGACGGCGACGTCTCGGCCTACATTCCGACCAACGTCATTTCCATTACCGATGGTCAGATCTACCTGCAGTCCGAGCTCTTCTTCCAAGGTCAGCGCCCGGCAGTCGACGTGGGCATCTCCGTGTCCCGCGTCGGTGGCGATGCGCAGACCAAGGCCATGAAGCAGGTCGCCGGCAACCTCCGTCTGGACCTCGCTTCGTACCAGGAGCTCGTCGGCTTTACGCAGTTCGGCTCCGACCTCGACGAGGCTACTCAGAAGCAGCTGACCCATGGTGCTCGCATGACCGAGCTCCTGAAGCAGCCGCGTTACAAGCCGTTTGAGGTTGGCGAGCAGATCGTTACGCTGTTCGCTGGCAACGAGGGCTTCCTGGATGACCTGGAGATCGCCGACGTGCTGCCCTTCCGTGCCGAGCTCATCGAGTACATGGACAATGGCTTTGGTTCGCTGCTCGACAAGGTTCGCGCCAAGAAGATCGATGATGACACCAAGGCTGAGCTCTTGCGCGTCATCGGCGACTTCAAACAGCAGTTCATGGCCAAGCACCATTCGGATGTTTCTGGATCAGAGGAGAACTAAGCCCCATGGCCAACCTTCGCGACATTAAGAAGCGAATCTCCTCGGTTACCACGACCAAGCAGATCACGCGCACGATGGAGATGGTCTCTACGGCCAAGATCCGTCGTGCCCTCGATCGCTCCAAGCAGGCCGAGCCCTATAAGGAGGCGCTGACCGACGTCATGTTGACGGTCGCCGGCGACGCCTCCTGTTCGGGCACCGATCCCATGCTGCAGAAGCATGAGAGCGTCAAGCATGGCCTGATTGTCGTTATTGCCTCGGACCGCGGCCTTGCCGGCGGTTTCAATACGACGGTGGAGCGCACGGCCGAAAAGCTCGCCGCTTCTTGGGCGAACGACGGCATCGAGTGCGAGATCATCGCGTGTGGGCGCAAACCGGCCACGTATTTCCGTGACCGCGCAAACGTCGTCATGCACTTTGAGGGCAACTCCTCTGAGCCCGATTTCAATCAGGCCCGCATGATCTCCTCTCATATCTGCGATGCGTATCGTGCCGGTGAGCTTGACCGTGTCGAGCTTGTCTACCACCACGCCAAGAACCGCGTGGATCAGGAGCTTCGCGTCGAGCATCTGTTGCCGCTCGATCCCGAGATGATCGCTATGGCCCACGGTCCGCGTAAGAACGAGACCGACGCCCCTAAGCGCATCTCGTCCACGTTCGAGTTCGTGCCCTCTCCCGAGCATGTTCTCGGCAAGCTTGTGCCGTCTTATATCCTGACGGTCATCTACCAGGCCCTGATCGATTCGGCGGCTGCCGAGCAGGGTGCACGCCGCAAGGCCATGCACTCCGCGACGGAAAACGCCACCGCGATCATCTCGACCCTTACCCGCACGTATAGTCGCGTGCGCCAGGCTTCGATCACGACCGAGATTAACGAGATCGTCGGCGGAGCCTCAGCATTGGAGGAACAGTAATGGCTAATAACACCGTAAAGCTTGCGGTCGAGGAAGCCACCAAGAAGACGACTGCCGGTGATGGTCGCATCGTGCGAATCATCGGCCCTGTCGTCGACGTCAAGTTTGACGGCGCGGTGCCCCCGATCTACAACGCGCTCACGGTCGAGGCCGAGACCCCGATCGGTCATCTGAGCACGATCCTCGAGGTCGAGAGCCAGCTTCCGGGCGGCGTCGTCCGCACGGTCGCCATGTCCTCGACCGACGGCCTGCAGCGCGGCCTCATCGCCACCGATACCGGTGAGCCCATGAAGATGCCCGTTGGTCCCAAGACGCTCGGTCGCATTTGGAACGTCATGGGCAAGCCCGTCGACGGCAAGCCCATGCCCGAGGTGGAGGAGTTCTACCCCATCCACCATGCAGCGCCCCGCTTTGACGAGCTCACCACCAAGACCGAGATCTTCGAGACCGGCATCAAGGCCGTCGACCTGCTCGAGCCCTACATCCGTGGCGGCAAGACCGGCCTGTTCGGCGGCGCCGGTGTCGGCAAGACCGTCCTGATCCAGGAG
>USCN01000046.1 GCA_900553165.1 uncultured Collinsella sp. | reverse complement strand
TGCGCGCCAAGGCGGCGGCAGAGCGCAGCCAGACGCAAAAGAAGGTCATCATCTTCTCGATCGCCATCGCCATCGTCGCGGTTATCGCCTGCACCGCTGCCATCCTTATCACCACCGCCGGTGAGGGTCTGGGCGAGCGTCCCGAGCCGATTCTGTCGTCACGCACGACCGAGCACGACGCGGACAGCACTGGTCAATCGCAAAGCCAGCAGGACGACTCGCAGGGCACCTCCGCATCCACCGACTCGTCCTCGAACACCCCCGATCAGTCGCAGGGCGCCGATTCTTCTGTGAACAACAACGGTACGCAATCCGGCACAACCGACTCAAGCCAAACGACTGACGGCTCTCAACCGAGCACGGGCGACCAGACGAGCGACACCACGTCGGGAACGGGCTCAGCAGACAGCAGCAACACCAGCAACTCGAACAGCTCGAGTGGAACCGCGTCCGGCACGGCATCTGACAGCTCGAGCCAAGGCACGGCATCGGGCAACTAAGCACGTTTGCCCCTCATAGATAATCGACCTGTATAACGGGCGCGAACCGGCAACGGTCGCGCCCGTTTGCCTTGGGCGCCGAGGTAGCAAGCCCCGCGCGATGGTAAGATGCTTTGGTGTGTAAAGAGGAGATTTGCCATGAGCAAGACAATAGTTAAGCCCACGCTATCGCTGGGCAACCACATCTATCTGTATCGTCTGCTGCGTGATGCGATTGGGTGCGGCAAGCAAACGTTTATGACGCAGGTCGAGGAGGCGCTCGCTGCTGGTGACATGGCCGCTTATGACCTGGGCTTCGAGTCCACGCGCGAGCTGCTCGAGGAGCTCGACGACTGCATAAGGCTGACCGTCTTTAAGGGCGGTCGCCTGTATGCCACGCTCATCGCCAACGAGGCCTGGGATGCCGCCCTTGCCAAGGGCGAGGACAAGCCCAAGGCTGCCAAGGGT
Source organism: uncultured Collinsella sp. (assembly GCA_900553165.1). Taxonomy (GTDB): domain Bacteria; phylum Actinomycetota; class Coriobacteriia; order Coriobacteriales; family Coriobacteriaceae; genus Collinsella. Next base: position 7,825 of record USCN01000046.1, on the reverse strand, counting down.
GCCAAGCAGTCCTACAAAAAGAAAAAGCGCGGCGAGAAGGACCTCAAGGCCGTGCGCCCCAAGCACGTTAAGCGCGCCGAGCCCGAGCCCGTGGCCGAAGTCGCTCCGGAGCCCGAGCCCGAGGCAGAGATCGAAGTCGCTATTGAGGTAACGGCAGAAGCCGAAACCGAAATCACCGCCACGACCGATCCCGAAGTCATATCCGAGCAGGAAGCCACTGCGGAGCTCAACGAAGCTCCCAAGTCGACAACCGAAGAAGCCGCTGACCAGCCCGAAACGCCTGCGTTCCAAAACAGCGATGTCTTTGGCGACGAGACCGAGGACGATCAGCCCGACGAGCCCGACGATCAAGGCGCTACCGAGTCGGCGCCGGAGCCCGAGACGCCGCAGCCCGCCATCTCGCTCACGGTCGTCTATGACCCCGAGAACGCAAACGCCGGCATCACCACCATGGCATCCACGCCCATCGAGGCAAAGTCGAGCGTCGAGAACGAGAACGCGACGCAGGTTGAGGTTGAAACCGCAGTTGCAGACGCGCCCGTCACCGTGAAGCCCGCAGATTCCACAACCAAGCCGAAGACGACGCCGGAGCCCGCAGATTCCACGATCAAGCCGGAAGCGACGCCGGAGCCCGCCCCCGTCATCGAATCCGTGCCCGCCGCTGTTTGCGACCAAATTCCCGCACCGGCACCGTCTCCGGCCCCCGCTGCAGCACCGGCCCCCGCACCCGCAGCACCGACCATCCCCAAGGACTTCCCCATCGATTTCGCAACCGAGGTCTTCTGCCCCGGCCCGCTTCTGCACGAGCTATCGACCTATCTCCCCTACGGCGCCGACACGCTCGGTATCGTCGGCGAGTACTACTGGATCGCCCGCGAGCGCGGTACCATCGAGGCCGCGCGAAACCGCGCAAGCTTCCCCCTGCACTACACGCAGGCCGGCGAGCGCCACGAAGTCACCGTGCGCATCCGCCGCAACACCACCGGCGGCCTCGGAGCCACCTGGGTCATCGACAAGGTCGAAGCCCCGGTCGAGTAAAAAAGGCCTCGGATAGCCAATTGACCATCCGAGGCCTTTTGAATTCAGGCCTTTTAGTTGTCATCGGTGCATATAGACACCAGAGAAGCAAGCTCATCCTCAAGTTGCGGAGCAAAGTATCTAAAAGAAACCTGCGCTCCAGTCGGTATCGACTCAATCATATTCGCAGCATTATCTGAAACTCGGTACGATGCAGTTTCACCTGTCTTCAAATCCTCTATTGAGCAGACAGCGTCTTCAGCATCAATCGACCTAAGCACGCCTTTTCCTTGTAACATCACATCGGCATGCCCGCCAGCTATTTCTAATGAACCTGAGTCTGTCGCAGTCACTTCTCCGGAACCTCCGCGCGATATCTCTTCCTTTGTTGAACAGCCCACCAATGAAGCCATCAGCACCAAAGACAGAGCTAGTCGAATCGCCCTACTTCGAAAAAGTCGTTCCATAAGTCCACGCATAATAGCTCTGATCATACTTCAGGAAGGATAAAGATGAATTCCAGCCGTCCGCTATGCCAATCATCTGCCTTGTCTCTCCAGTTTTCTTACCAGTAAGTGTGGCGTAAGCCTCCGCTGTTACAGAATGGGCTGATCCGTTGTACAAACTCGCATGTAAAACATTCGGTCTATTAGAGTTAATCTCATTTTGAATGCTCGCGATAGCCGGAGAGGAGACAGTGCGGGCGATAAGAGTACTTCCTCTGCTTGCGCAGTAATTTGTAAACCCCGTTGCACAGGTTGATATCGGCGTTCCACCCAAAACAACGCCGGGAACAGTCTGTTCTTCATCGGAAAGAGCATGGGTATTGGTGTAATTCCATATCTGCATATATTGCGAAGGGTCGCTATATAAATTGGCAATGCCATACAGTTCCGCAACGTTCGAAAAAGCTGTCACCATACAAGCATAGTGGGCGGTAAGCCTCTTAATCTCGCTTTCATCATATGACATAAACTGAGAAATGGAACGAAATCCAGATACTGTGTAATCCTGCATTTGAGTTGCGTAAATTACAACATCGTTCCAGCTTGAAGGTTTATTCGATAAAACGACAGGCCGTCCTTCTATGGAAACAGCCGGGATTGTTCTTCCGCAATTTGTTGTTATTGAACCGTCCAAAGATTGCACGCCGAATTCGAATGGATTGATCATTACGACTGGGTTATTGAACGAATAAGACTCGACACCAAGATCTCCTCCCCGATCCATAGGGCTGACTAAGCCGTCTCCAAAACGATATCCCGTAAGTATTTCATCATCTGAAGCATCTAAAACCAAATAGCCCGCGGCTCTATTGGATGTCACAACCGGAACAATGTAACCAAGCGGGGACCCATCAACATCTACAAAAGGAATAGGGTCAGAAGGCGTATACGAATAGCCGAGGAGTCCCTTTATATATTTATCGGCAAGCTCTTGCGCAATTTCAGAAGTAAATTGTATCTGCTCACCATCAATATTGCCCGTCGAAGCAAAAACCTCTTTCGGACGTGCGGCTAAGGCGACAATTGAAGACGCGACAAGTTGCAGAAAACGACGACGCGAAAGCATATGTTCTTCTTTCTAGAGAAGCGACTTATAAGGTACTCCTATTCTATAATCTTTTTTGTAACGTTACAGCACTGGTTATATTTCAATTCGATTTGCTTATGTCCTTGCAACCCAATGCGTCTTTACGTTTTAAACGGAATTAGAAAATCACTCATAGCAAAAACGGGCTTTAATCCCAAAGAGATGACTTTGATTATGAATCAAACCAGCAGCCAGGGCATAGCTGCAGTGCAATCGCTACAAGAAAGGCCGCCCTTGGTGGCGGCCCTTCTACTTGCTACTAGTCGCGCGTCAGCTTGCGGTGAATACGATGCGGCTGGGCTGCGTCCTCGCCCAGGCGCTCGATGCGGTTGGCCTGATAGGCCTCAAAGTTGCCCTCGAACCAATACCAGTTGCCCGGATTCTCGTCGGTGCCCTCCCACGCCAGAATGTGCGTGGCGACGCGGTCCAGGAACATACGGTCGTGGCTAATGACCACCGAGCAGCCCGGGAACTCGAGCAGCGCCGCTTCGAGCGAGGACAGCGTCTCGACGTCGAGGTCGTTCGTGGGCTCGTCGAGGAGCAGCAGGTTGCCGCCCTGCTTGAGCGTGAGCGCCAGGTTCAGACGGTTGCGCTCGCCACCGGAGAGTACGCCAGCGCGCTTCTGCTGGTCCTGGCCCTTAAAGCCAAAGCTCGCCACATACGCGCGGCTGGGGACCTCGGTCTCGCCGACCATCATGTGGTCCAGGCCGTCCGAGACGACCTCCCACAGGTTCTTGTCGGGGTCGATGCCAGAACGGTTCTGATCGACGTAGGAGATCTTGACGGTCTCGCCCACCTCGAGCTCGCCCGAAGTCAGCGGCTCCAGACCCACAATCGTCTTGAACAGCGTGGTCTTACCGACACCGTTGGGGCCGATGACGCCCACGATGCCGTTGCGCGGCAGGGTGAACGAAAGGTCGTCGATGAGCACACGGCCATCGAACTCCTTGTGCAGGTGATGAGCCTCGAGCACCTTGTTGCCCAAACGCGGGCCCACAGGAATGCGGATGTCGGTCCAGTCGAGCTTCTGGCTTGCGCGAGCCTCGGCCTCCATCTCCTCGTAGCGAGCCAGACGGGCCTTGTTCTTTGCCTGGCGAGCCTTGGGCGAGCTGCGTACCCACTCGAGCTCGGCCTCCATGCGCTTGGCGAGCTTGGCGTCGCGGTTGCCCTGTGCCTCGATACGGGCGGCCTTGGTCTCCAGATACGTGGAGTAGTTGCCCTTGTAGGGATAGAGGTGACCGCGGTCGACCTCGCAGATCCACTCGGCAACGTTATCCAGGAAGTAGCGATCGTGTGTGACGGCAAGCACCGCGCCCTGGTAGTTGTGCAGGAAGTGCTCGAGCCAAAGGATCGACTCGGCGTCCAGGTGGTTCGTGGGCTCGTCGAGCAGCAGCAGGTCGGGAGCCTCGAGCAGCAGCTTGCACAGGGCCACGCGGCGGCGCTCGCCGCCAGAGAGCACGTTGACCGGCATGTCGGAATCGGGCAGCTGCAGGGCGTCCATGGCCTGGCCGAGCTTGGAATCGATATCCCAGCCGTCGGCGGCGTCAATCTCGTCCTGGAGCTTTCCCATCTCGGCCATGAGGGCGTCCATGTCGCAATCCGGGTCGCACATCTCCTCGCCGATCTTGTTGAAGCGATCGACCTTGGCAATCATGTCGCCAAATGCCATGCGCACGTTCTCGATGACGGTCTTGTCGTCGTCGAGCGGCGGCTCCTGCTGCAGGATGCCCACGGTGTAGCCGGGGGTGAGCCTGGCATCGCCGTTGGAGACCTCCTCGATGCCGGCCATGATCTTGAGCAGGGTCGACTTACCCATGCCGTTGGGACCCACAACGCCGATCTTGGCGCCGGGGTAGAAGCTCAGGGTCACGTCGTCAAGGATCACCTTGTCGCCATGGGCCTTGCGAGCCTGATACATCTGGTAGATGAACTCTGCCATTTGCCTGTTTTATCCTTTCTACCTGCTGTTTCCCTATTCTTGATTCGCTTTAGCGGAAACGAAATGAGGAAACCAGCTCTGAAACTTAACGAAAAAAGGGGCATGGTTGCCCATACCCCCTAATACTACCTGGGAAAAGTCCCCCGGAACATACTATGAACTGCGTACGCTAGTTTTCCGCAACCTTAACGAGCGGCTCGCTGCGATTTGCGCCACAGCAGATACGAGTAGACGTAGACGGCTCCGACCGAACCAAACGCCAGAACCGCAATCACCGCGGCGACGACTTCACTCGAAAGCACGCTGCCCGCCACGCCCATCGCAATCAGGCCAACACCCAGCACCATAAAGCAGGCACCGCCAAAGCGCTGCGTACGGCGCCAGTTCTCGGGATCGGCAAGCGCCCAGGGCGTCTTGATACCGAGTGTATAGTTCCGCTTCACACGCGGCAAGTAGTTGCCTACGCCGATGAACAGCAGACCGACAGCACCGGAAATCAGCACGTTGACCGAACCGACCGCCGGCACCACGCCCCAGACCGTAAGCTCACCCAACCAGCTTATGGCGCACATAAACAAGGTGAAGGCGATTACGAAGCCCTGATAGAACTTGCCCGAGGTTCGATACGCCTCGCCCTTGGGGTCAATGCGTGGCACGACGTAGAACATCGCAAGAAGTGCCAGAGGCAGCACGCCGAGCGCGGAGGCCATCCAGCTAGGACCCCAACCGTCGACGGCGCCGTTCGCGCCCCAGTGCGTAGGAATCTGCGCAGGCAAGCTCGGCATCACTATGAGGTGCGCTACGACATTGGCGACGCACAGAGCGATCAGCGCAATCCACACACGCCGCGATACCCCCGTGGCGTGAATGCCCTTGTTTTCGTTATTCATCCTTATCACCTTCCGTGTTTGTAAAGCCCATAAACCAACCGATCAAGTCCTGCATGACGGTGGTGTTTAAGCTGTATACGATGTTTTGGCCATGGCGCTCGTCGGTCACCAACCCGGCGTTTTTGAGCGTCGCCAAGTGATGGCTTAGCGACGGCTTACTGATATCGAAATGCTCGGCAAGCTCCCCCGCCGTGCAATTGCCCTCGCGCAGCAACTCCAAAATGCGCCGTCGCGTTGGATCGGCAAGCGCCTTAAAACCCTCTCCCGGCATAAGACCTCCTCTCATCATCTCTCATGACGCGCACACTATACTCGATATTTAGATGTTTGTCTAATTGTCTAATCTTACACTCAAAAAAATAGCCGCCCCCGCGTAATGCGAAGACGGCCACTTCTCACGCTACAAACGTGTTTGGGAGTTGGCCAACCCGCTGCAACGGGTGCCATCTGCTTCATCTTATGCGAATCACTGCCTCATTTCAACAAGCCCCTAAGGCTCAAATGGAATCGCGATAATACCTATAATGACGATAGCTAAAACACGATTCGCTTCCCCATCGGAGGATGTCTATGACCGAAACCGCTGCCGCTCCCGTCGAGACGCGCGATACTAAGCTCGAGATCATTATGGGGCGCGAGGCGCTCGACAAACTCGCCAACTCCACAGTGCTGGTGCTCGGCTGCGGTGGCGTGGGCTCCAACTGCTGCGAGGCACTCGCCCGCGGCGGCATCGGTCATTTCGTCATTCTGGACAAGGACATCATCGCGCCCAGCAATATCAATCGCCAGGCCATCGCCTTCCACAGCACCGTCGGCAAGCGCAAGGTGGACGTGATGGAAGCCATGATCCACGACATCAATCCTGCTGCCACCGTCATCAAGCGTACCGAATACCTGTTGAGCGATAACATCGACGAGTTTTTCGCGAGCGTTTTGGAGCAGACGGGCGGCAAGCTCGACTACGTCGTCGACGCCATCGACACCATCTCGGCCAAGCTCACCATTGCCAAATATGCTCAGGACCACGACATTCGTTTGGTTAGCTCCATGGGCGGGGCCAACAAACTCCATCCCGAGTGCCTCCGCTTTGCCGACATTTTCGATACGGTACGTGACCCCATGAGCCGCATTATGCGCAAAGAATGTAAGAAGCGCGGAATCAAAAGCCTGCACGTGCTGTTTAGCTGCGAGGAATCGGTTAAGACACAGCCCCGCGACCCTTCCAACATCCACGAGCGCACCGAGCTGGGAACCGCCAGCTTTATGCCGCCCATCATGGGCCAGATGATTGCCGGCGAGGTTATCCGCCAGATCAGCGGCCGCGGCACTGAGCGCGTACGCTCCGATGGCCAACGTCTGGACTAGCGGAGCGCACCGAGATGGAGCCCCGGTTATTTGATGCACACTGCCATCTTGATTTAATGGCTCACCCGGACGCCGTTGCCGATGAGGCGACGGCGCTGGACTTGGGTCTATTTGACTGCGGCGTCAATCCGCGCGACTTTTCGGCCGCAAACGAGCGCGCCTGTCGCCAACCAGGCATCATCGCCGGCGTTGGGCTTCACCCCTGGTGGCTCGCCGATGGCCACTGCGGTTTTGTCGAAGTCAATCTGCTTTGCGAAGTTGCTGCCCAAGAACGCTACATCGGCGAAGTCGGACTCGACTTTTCCGCGCGCTTTGCTGGAAGTGAGCCGCTACAAATACAGGCACTTAACCGGCTCTGCGATGCGCTCGTGCAGCATCCTCTTACCGGGCGCGTGATATCAATTCACGCCGTTCGTTCGGCAGAAGCCGTACTGGACGTCCTCGAATCGCATGGACTACTCATCCCAAACCCCGATTCCCCCGCTATCATCTTCCACTGGTTTAGCGACACTTCGGACGAACTCGCCCGCGCGCGTAATGCGGGCTGTTATTTTTCCGTCAACGAACGCATGCTCGCGACCAAGCGCGGTCGCGAATACGCACGACAGATTCCACTCGATCGTTTACTGCTCGAGACCGATTCACCAGCCGAACCAAACACAGAAACAAGCGCACAGTCGCTCATCAGATCGCTCACAAGGACCTCGATGCGCATTGCCTCACTCAAAAACTGTGACGCAAAGCGCATCGAGTCGGCAGTTTTAGCAAATGCGCACGCTGTTTTTGACCTTCGCTAACCCCTGTGGTCAAAAAATGTCAAATATGAGTACTGTTACCGAAACGGATACATTACTTTAAGCTTTCCGATCACCAGAATGATCTATGATTGTCCATTAACTAACACTTTTACAGTCATTCCTCCTACATTTTCGCAAGTTTAAACCCCTCCAAACGCTTAAATCACGTCTGAAGGGGTCAATTATGCTGCGACTAAATTAGTCACAGTACTCATATTTGGCAT
>USCN01000045.1 GCA_900553165.1 uncultured Collinsella sp. | reverse complement strand
ATAGGGGCCCGGTGTCGGGCGCGGCGTGCGGCCCGGATATTCCGGCGATTGAGGTGCAGGGCCTTAGTTTTGCCTATCCCGGGGCCGAGGCACCGGTGCTCGAGGGGCTTGATTGGCGTGTTCCCCAAGGTGCATTTGCGCTGCTTGTTGGCGGTACCGGTTCGGGCAAGTCGACGCTGCTGTCGCTGCTCAAGCCCGAGATCGCGCCGGCGGGCGAGCGCACTGGTGATGCGCGCGTGCTGGGCGAGAACGTTGCCGACATGGACGTGCGGGCATCGGCGGAGCGCGTGGGCTATGTGTTCCAGGATCCCGAGAACCAGATCGTGTGCGAAACCGTGTGGCACGAGATGGCGTTTGGCCTGGAAAACTTGGGGCTAGCACGTGATGAGATGCGCCGTCGCGTAGCTGAGACCAGCTATTTCTTTGGTCTGGAGGACTGGCTTCATCGCGATACCGATACGCTTTCGGGCGGCCGCAAGCAGCTGCTGTCGCTTGCCGCCGTCCTGGCGCTGCGTCCGCGTGTGCTGCTACTCGACGAGCCCACGTCTCAGCTCGATCCCGTTGCCGAGAAGAATTTTCTGCACGCGCTGTTTCGCGTGAACCGTGAGTTGGGCTGCACGGTTGTTGTGGCTACGCATCAACCGCGTCCAATGCTCGAGTATGCGACGTGTGCGTACCGGATTGAGGACGGTCGCGTGCGCGAGGTGGCGGATATGGCTTCTTTGGGACGCCGAGAATCGTTGTTTTCCGACGACATGTTGGGGTGGGGTGCCGTCCGATGTGCAAAAAACGGAGTATTCAGCAGGCGTGAGGACAATTTGGGCTCTCTGGAGCCGCCCGGGGACGTATCGAGCGCGAAAAAAAGTTCGGAATTGGACAAATCGTCCGAATTTGTGGCGCAAACGTCGCTCGAGAACGGCTCGGAAGCCTTCCCGCGCACGGATGGGAGCAGAATACTCCAAAAAATGCATGGCGGGTCGGCTACCACCCTGGCAGGGAGCTGGTTTCGCTACGATCGCGCGGGCGGTTGGGTTCTGCGCGGGCTCGACGTGGCGTTTTCGGCCGGTGCGGTGCATGCGATCGTGGGCGGCAACGGATGCGGTAAGTCGACGATGCTCTCGGTGCTGGCGAAGACCGCCAAGCTGCAGCGCGGTCGCATGGTGCGCGGAGCGGCCTCGGCGGCGCTGCTGCCTCAGAACCCCAAAGCATTGCTGGTTGCCGAGACGGTTCGCGATGAGCTGATGGAATGGGCCTCGACCTGCGGATATGACGAGAACTTGGCGCGGGAGCGTGCGGCGCAACTGGGATTGGACGGCCTGGAGACGCGTCACCCCTACGACCTCTCGGGCGGACAGCGCCAGCTGCTCGCGCTGGCAAAGCTGCTGCTGATTGGCCCCGAGCTGCTGCTGCTTGACGAGCCCACGAAGGGCTTGGACCTGGAGAGCCGCCGCATCATCGCTCGCGCCCTGCGTGACCATGCGAAGGCTGGCGGCACCGTCATCATGGCAACGCACGACCTGGATTTTGCCGAGCAGGTAGCCGACGACATCGCCATGATGTTTGATGGCGAGATCGCCTGCATGGAGCCGCCGACCGACTTCTTTGCCGACAACGTGTTTTATAGGGCGTGAGCGGGTTCGCGGGCGAGAACGGTCTTACTGCTTGAGCGCCGTGTACTGCTGAAGGAGCGCCATGAGCCCAACGCGGCTGTTGACCTGTGTTTTTCGAAAGATGTTCTCCAGATGCTTTTTAACGGTGCCAGTGCTGATGGAGAGCTCTTCGGCGATGGCCGCGTTGTCCATGCCCGATAACACGCAACGACACACATCGATTTCGCGCGCTGAGACGTCGTAGTCGTGAGCAAATACGATTTCAGACGAGCTGCGGTCGGCGCGCACACGCCATTTTGATAGTCGGTTCGTGAGGTGTGGTTCGATGAGCTCAAGGATTTGAACTTCGCGATCGCTAAAGTCGCCCTCTTCTTTCTTGCGATTAAGATTGAGCGATCCCAAAAAGCCCTCGTCATTAAAGAAACTGACGTTGACGACGTGGCGGCCGCCAAGATAATCCTTCATATAACTGCTGTCGATATCGCCAGGGCTGAGCTGATCGGACTCGCGCAGCACCGTCGAGCGCGTAAGATTGCGGTGGGCGACGATCATGTCCTGCTGCCAGTACTTTTCGGTGTAGAGCTCGAGCATCCCAGCGGGGACATCGATGCCAAGAGGGTCAAGAAAGACGCGCGTTTTCCATTCTTGCGGGGTGGATACGAGATCCCTGGAAAGGTCGCTCAGGAAAAATGCAGCCGACTCGTAGGGGATGAGAAAACGCAGCTTTTTGAGGACGGTCGAGCGAAACTCGCGGTCGCTGTCGATGGAATTAATCGAAAGCACGAGATCGTTTAAGCAGAGCCATTCAGAATCGGACAAAAAGCTCAAGATGACCTCCGATGAGATTGCGTAGTGGTTTAGCTGGCATTTTAGTTAATTTGCGTAGAGATACTACTCCTTTTTTCGAATGATGATAAGCCGTTAGCCGAATGGTTTCGGTGAGGGGCCAATCGCAAAATATGAATACCTAAGAGCCAGGGCCCGGTTCTCCAAGCTGTTTGATTATTCCGACTTATTAAAGGAGTCATCATGGAAGAGAAGCTTCCTTCATGGCGTTGGGCGATTGTTTCAGTCGTTTGCTTGCTGTGCTTTATGGCTAACTACATGCAGTACCAGGTCTCAGCACTCGCCGTCGAGGTCATGCCTATGCTCAATATCGATACCGTCGGCTTTTCGATGCTGTTCCTCGTTCCTATGCTTACCGCCGTTTTCTTCTCAATTCCGCTGGGTGCCCTTGGTGACCGTATCGGTTCTAAGAAAGTTGTCACGGTTTGCACCGCAATTTCGGTTGCCGGCGGTTTTCTCCGTTGCTTTACGCTCGATTCGTTCACGATGCAGATGACATCGATGTTCCTGATTGGCATGGGAATCTCGGCACTCAACGCCAACCTCATCAAGGTGCTCGGCACCTGGTTCCGTGAACAGACTGGTTTCGCCATGGGCTTGTTCTACGCGGCTTCGTGCGTTGCCATCGTTGTCGCTCAGATCTGCGCTGGCTTGTTCGGCAGCGTCTTTAACTCTTATATGGTCGCTGCTGTCGTCATGACCATTTCCTGGGTTCTTTGGATTGTGCTTGACCGAGATGTGCCCGAGGGGCAATCGCTCCCCGAGCCCGAGCCCGTGCTCGACTACATCAAGGTTGCTATCAAGAGTCCTGGCGTGTGGCTAATCTCCATCGGCGTCGGTTTTGGACTTGCCTCTACCACTGCCTATGCCGGTTTCCTGCCTCAGGCGCTTCAGCTTGGCAAGGGCATAGACGTCGCCACTGCTGGTTTCATGGCCGCAATTGTTACCGTTGGCAGCTTTTTCGGCTGCATCGTTGGGCCTGCGTTCTGCGATAAGCTTGGAAAGTTCAAGGGTTTTCTCATCGTCACTACTCTCATCGGTGCCATATCGATGTTCGTGACGTGGTACACCCCGGTTGGTTTCCTTCTGTGGACGATTTTGGTCATCAATGGCTTCTTTACCGCCATCAACGGCCCGATCATGCAGTCCATGCCTGTCCTCCTTCCCGAGATTGGTGATAAGTATGCTGGCTCCGCTGGCGGTATCGTAGGCACCATTTCCCTGCTCATGAGCTATTTCCTGCCTATCGGTATCTCCGCCATTGCCGGTGCCGATTACACTATGAACATGGGTCTCGAGAGCCTCTGCTTCCTGCTTTCCGTGGTTCCGGTTTTCTTCCTGCCCGAGCTCGGCCGCAAGGCCATGCAGGCTGCCGCCGCCAAGGACGGTGAGTAGCCATGGAATCGGTGGTTCCCGCCGATATCGTCCTTAAGACGACGGCGCTGTTTACGGCCGAGGAACTTGAGCCTCGCGCTGGGTGCGTTGCAGTTCGCGGCAGCGAGATTGTGGCCGTGGGCTCTCCCGACAAGGTGCAGCCGTTTATCGGTCCCGATACTGAGGTTATTGACGCCGGCAACAAACTGGTCATGCCCGGATTCAACGATTCACACATGCATTTTGCGCTTGGTTCAATCCAGAAGGATGAAGACTTCTGTTGCGATCTGATGTTCCTGCCGAGTGAGCAGGCTTGCGTGGATGCTGTGGCAAAGTTTGCTGCCGAACACCCTGACAATCCGTGGATTTACGGCCAGGGTTGGTATTCGCCTGCATGGGAAAACCCGATTGACCCTGATTGCCGCAGCCTCGATGCGCTCGATATCGACCGCCCAATCGTGCTTTCGGATTTTTCGATGCACGTGGTGTGGTGCAATACCGCCGCGCTTAGGGCGGTTGGTATTGATCGCAATACCCCGACGCCTGAAGGTGGCCTTATCCGCCACTTTGACAACGGCGAGCCCAATGGCTTTCTGTCTGAGCCCCAGGCGACGAACATCTTGCTCGATGTTGTGCTCAACAAACCGGACCTTGATGCGTCGTTGCTCAAGTCGATGCGCAAGTTCAACAAGCTCGGCATAACTTCGATCGGTGATATGTATCCTTTGGGCGTGACCACGCCCGGCGTGTACGACATCTATGACCGTCTGGCGAGCGAGGACCTGAGTACGCTGCGTATTAGCTACTATTCTGCGCTCGACGCTCCGATGGCAGAGTCGCAGGCCCTGCGTGTGCGTCATCACGGCGAGCGCGTCCGAATGGCGGGTCTCAAGTACATTTTGGACGGCTGTCCCGAGGCGTACACGGCCTACATGCATGAGCCGTATCTTAACGCTCCTACGGGGAAGGACTTTCGCGGCGAACCAGCATGCAACCAGGAGACGCTTGACCGCATGATGCTCGAGGCCAGCAAGAATGGCTTCGATGTTCGTATTCATGCCATCGGCGACGCATCGGCCACGATGATTATCGATGCCGTCGAGCGTGCCGAGGAGGTGTGCGGCAACAAGGGGGCGCGTTTTGCTATCGAGCATACAGATAACCTGAAGCTCGAGGATATTGCTCGCATGAAGCGCCTGGGCATTAATGCTGCGGTCCAGCCGCAGCATCCCATCGGAGGCCTTGGGCAGGGCGTGTACGAGGAGTCTCTTGGCGAAGAGCGCATGAGCCACATGTGGCGCTATAGGGAAGAGGCCGATGGCGGAATCCACTTAGGGCTTGGTACTGACTGGCCTGCGGTGATGTCAATCGATCCTATCGATACCGTGTATGCTGCGGTGACGCGTAGCGAGTTTGACGGGCACCCGGCGGAGGGATACTTCCGCGAGAATGCCCTGACGCTCGGCGAGACGCTGCAAGCGCACACGCTCGGCTCAGCATATGTCGAGGGCTTTGAGCGCCGTTTGGGCAGCCTTGCCGCCGGCAAGCTTGCCGATATCGTCATCCTGTCGGGCAATCCGTTTGAAATGAACCCGATGGCGCTTCGCGATCTCGAAGTCGAGACGACGATCTTTAACGGACGCGTCGTCTATCGCAAGGATGAAGCATAGATAGGGTGATGAACGTGAGCAAAGGGACGGTCGAAAAATATGCCCTGCTGTTTGTGGTGTGCGGCATCGTGTTTGCTGCGAACTACGCGCAGTATCAGGTGTCGGGATTGACACATCTGGTTGTGTCGGACCTGCATCTGACCTCGGCCGAGTTTTCAGCCGTCCTGTTTGCCCCGTTTGTTCCTGCCGTTGTATTCGGCATGCCTGTCGGCGTTTGCGCCGATCGATATGGCGTGAAGGTGCTCGTATTCATCGCGTCGGCGATTTCTGCAATTGCAGCGGCTGCTCGCGCGGAGTGCGCATCGTTTGCGACGCTGTTCACGGCGACCATGCTTCTGGGTGCGGCACCATGCGTCGTGAATGCCATCGTTCTAAAAGTGCTTGGTTCCGCTTTTGGCGGAGAAACCGATAGGGCCATGGGATGGTTCTACGCTGCGGGGTCGGGCGGAATCGCCTGCTCGCTTGCAACCTCTCCTCTCTTTGCAACGCCCGGACGAGCATATGCCCTTGCCGCGGTTTTGTTTGCCGTGTTTGGATTGCTGTGGCTGCTGGTTGCGCCGTCGGCAGATGTTCTGCAGGCTGCAGATGGCTTTGGCGTTCAGGGCGCGGAGCCTGCTGCATCGTCGGCAAGTGCGTTTGCGGCGGTAATCAAGATGCCGATAGTTTGGCTCGTGGCGATACTGCTTGGAGTTGCCCTTGCATCGGCTACGGCGTACTCGGGTTATCTTGTTTCAGCGCTTGAGGCTTCAACTGAACCCAAGGCTGCTGGACTTCTCGCCTCTTTCGTGACGCTTGGATCGATTGTCGGCAGCGTGGCTGGACCCTATGTGCGGGCGCAATTTGGCGATTATCGCGTGTTTATGGCCATCTCCGCAATGGCGGGAAGTGCCCTTATGTGGGCAGGAGAGGCTTTTGTCTCCCATCCTTCTGTGGGGCTGATGTTTGCGATCGGCGTTTCGAGCTCCGTCGCTGGTCCGGTCGTTCAGTCGCTGCCCTACATGCTGCCCGAGGTGCGCGAGGGACTTGCGGGAAGCGCCGGCGGCGTGGTGAGCACCGTTTCACTGGGACTTACGTTTTTGATTCCCGTGGCCCTCTCCTTCTGCATTGGCGAGAGCTACGAAACGCTGCTTTTTGGGTGCGCTGTTCTGTTTGGCGCGACGGCGCTGGTGTCGCCATTCCTGCCGTCTCCCGATTCACTTATGTAATATTCGCTTCCGCCCTTTGGGCCTGGCCGACAAGGGCAAAAGGAGTTGGTCTACTTGACACTAAAAAAGAGTACCGCTGTGACCATTCTCAACGGCATCGTTAATCCTCTATTCATGTGTTCATTTCTGCCGATTGTTGAGGGAAAGCCTGGCTTAGATTTTCAGGGACTTACTGGTTTCTGGGGGCAGCTTATTCTGGCCATCGGTATTGCACAGTTCGTGGGTTTTTTGCCGCTCTTTGGCAAAGCAATTGAGACGTGCGTTGAGTTTTTTGGTTTTGATCGGAACACTCCGGGCGCACGGATTTGCGGAACCGTTGTGGGCGCTACTCTGCTCTTCTGCATTATCGGGCTATTTGAAGTCGCGTTTCAGTCAGGCGTTGGCGTTATCGACGGTGTGCCGTTTTTCTCGCGCTGGGTTCGCCTCGTGGTGGGCGGATGGGCCTTTGTCGTTGTGGGCGGCTTGCTGTTTGATCCTTTTGTCGCGGCCATTGCCGCTAAAGTTACGGGCGAATAGCGCCAAGACCGGTCGCGTGGCGAAAGCCTGATCGACTGGCAGCCAAGGTCGGCCGGGGGATTGGTCGGCCTCATTTTGCCCGTGCTACCATAAACGGACATTCGTTTGATGGGGGCTGCCGTTGTCACGCGTCTTGCAACATATGGAAATCCCGCTGCTGCTGGCGGTTCCTGCGGTGATGGCTGCGGCGTTGCTGGCGGGCGTTGAGCAGGCAGCGTTGGCCATGCTGGTTGTGGTGGCGCTGGTGCTTGCGCTGTTCTTTGCGGGTTACGAGGCTTCGCGCCCGGGCCTGCGCCAGATTATGCCCACGCTGGTGTTGGCGGCGTTGGCCGCGGCGGGGCGCATCTTGTTCGGTCCCATTCCCGACTTTAAACCGGTGAGTGCCATCGCCATTATCGCGGGGGCGACGCTTGGTCGCCGCAATGGTTTTATGGTTGGCGCGCTGGCGGCGCTGACCAGCAATTTCTTTTTTGGACAAGGCATGTGGACGCCGTGGCAGATGTATGCCTGGGGGCTGGTTGGCTATGTTGGCGGCGCGCTAGCGTATGCGGGTGCGTTCGACCGCGTCGACGGCACCGTGCGCATGCCAGTACTGCTGGCGTACGGCTTTGCGTCGGGCCTGCTCTATGGCGTCGTGATCAACGCATATGACATCATTGGTTTTGTACAGCCGCTTACTTGGGCGGGTGCCGTGGCGCGTCTTGCCACGGCAGTGCCGTTCGATATTACGCACGGCCTTGCGACCTGCGTGTTTTTGGCCGCCTTATACAAGCCTTGGTGCCGTCGCATTAACCGTGTCGTCGTGAAATACAGGCTGTAGGGCTGGTTGCGTCGGGGCGGGAATCAATACTGCCGAAGTGTCATTTCAAAACTATGCCGGTTTACGGGGCTAGATTGGCGCAGGCAGACCATGCCGGCTTTTTTCGAAATAGAGTAAGCCGTTCACCTGCGGTTTTATTATCTCGGAATTGCGTATGGTTGGGGGTTCGCGATTCAGCCCCGTAAACCGGCATAGTTTTGGAATGGCCGGCTGATATGACGGGCATCGTGGCCCTCAGAGAGCCAAATTGATCCATTTTCTTCCGTCCCCAGATGTCCCCAGGGAATCAGTTGACGGCGCTTGCCACGAAACTGGCCCATCTACTACGTTTAGCTTGATACTCCCGACCATGACCGCGTTTTATGAAAAACCGCAGGCTTTCTACCTGCGGTTTTCTTTTTGCGTTGTTCGCTGTGGTTGAGGGTGGTGGCTTAAACGTAGTAGATGGGCGTGTTTCGTGGCGGATGGGTCACGCGGACACCCTCACGAGGCCCAAAATGATCCGTTTTCCTTCGTCTCCGGGGGCAGCTGGAGTTAGAGCTCCAACGTAAGGGTGACGGGGCAGTGGTCGCTGCCGAAGATGTCGCCGCGGATGCCGGTGTCGCGTACGTTGTCGGCGATTGCGTCGCTTACCAGGAAGTAGTCGATGCGCCAGCCGGCGTTGTTCTTGCGGGCATTAAAGCGATAGCTCCACCAGCTGTAGACGCCCTCGACGTCGGGGTTTGCCGCACGCCAGGTATCGGTAAAGCCGGCGTTGAGCAGCTCGGTAAACTTGCCGCGCTCCTCGTCCGAAAAGCCGGCGTTGCCGCGGTTGGACTTGGGGTTCTTAAGGTCGATCTCCTCGTGCGCCACGTTAAAGTCGCCGCAGGTCACGACGGGTTTGCCGGTCTCGCGCTCGAGCGCGTTCAAAAAGCCGCGGTAAGCATCGTCCCAGGCCATGCGCACGTCGATGCGGGCGAGTTCATTTTGGGCGTTGGGTGTATAGACGTCGACAAACCAGAACTTGTCGAACTCGAGCGCACAGACGCGGCCTTCGGTCGCGGCCTGCGCCACGAGTTCGGCCGCCTCGCCCTCGCCGGCGTAGGGTAGCAGCGCGTCGGCGCGTAGCACGCGCAGCGGT
>USCN01000044.1 GCA_900553165.1 uncultured Collinsella sp. | reverse complement strand
CCTGCCACATTCGCGTGAATCTGGCGCTGCCGCTTTCGCGCGTAAGGGAAGCGTGCGACCGCCTGGACCGCTACGTTTTTAATGCACGGTAAGTGAGCACTGCATGCGGGGTCTTCTGCCAAGTCGGCTGGAAGGCCCCGTGTGGTAAGGCATCTGTAACCATTGGGCGCAGACCTGCTGCGGAGGTTTATTTTTCCTGAATCTGCTTGCCGCAAAGATGCTCAATCGAAATCTCGTAGAGTTGGACGCCCTTGATGTCTTTGGCGATTTCCTCCTCGACTTCTTCGGCAGAAGGGTAGTACTTAAGCGCGAGCTGGCGGACTTTGTCCTCGATAAACGCGGGGGTGTCATTCGCCAGGCGACAGCGGCCAAAGACCACGGTGCTCATAACGTAGGGAGCCCAGTCACCGTCCTGGTACCACTCGTTGCCGTAAACGGTAAAGCAGACCTTGTCATCGCGCTTGAGTGCGTCGACCTTGTGGCCGGCCTTGGCGCCATGGAAATAAATCTTGTCGTGCTCGGCGTCAAAGAAGTAGTTGACGGGAATGGCGTACGGGTAGCCATCGTCGCCGTTGACGGCAAAGACGCCGCGCTTGCAGGTAGCGAGCAGTTCGCGCGCTTCTTCGTCGGTGATGGCGCGCTTCTTTCGACGTAAGGGCCTAAACATCGTTGGCTTCCTTTCTGGTCGTGCGTGGTGGTTGAGCACAAACTATAGCGAAACGGATCCGTTTTTCTTGATGCGGGCGAGCATGTTTTTGAGCTTGTTAAAGTCGAGCGGTTTGGACAGATGGGCGTTCATACCGGCGTCGTGTGCCGCCTTGGCGTCCTCGGCAAAGGCATTGGCGGTGAGCGCGATGATGGGGATATCGGCTGCATCGATCTTCTCGCTCAGACGAATCGCGCGGGTCGCCTCGTAACCATCCATTCCCGGCATCATGATGTCCATCAGAATCGCATCGAAGCTGCCGGCGGGACGGCCAACGTATAGGTCGACCGCTTCGTTGCCATCGGCGGCGCGAGTTACGACAATGCCTTCGCTTTCGAGCAGCGCCTGGGCAATCTCGGCATTCAATTCGTTGTCTTCGGCGAGCAGCACGTTCATGTCGGCGAGCGAGCAGTCGAGCGCCCTCTCGACCGTATCTGCCCGCGTCTGAGGGTTCTTGTCGATATCGAGCGGAATCTGGACGTTGAACGTACTTCCCACGTCAACCTCACTCGAAATCTCAATCGTACCGCCCATCAGTTCAATAAGCGACTTGACGATTGGCATGCCCATGCCGGTTCCTTGGAACCTGCTGCGCGCATCGTCGCCTTCTTGGGCAAACGGCTCATAGATATGCTTTAAAAACTTGGGAGTCATGCCAATGCCGGTATCCGAAACGCTAAAGCAAAAGAGCGCGCGCCCGTTATCGAGTGGCTTGGTCTTTGAACTAAAGGTGACGGAGCCGCCGTGCTTGTTGTACTTAATGCTGTTGTCTAACAGGTTGATCATGATCTGTCGGATATGGGTGGGACTGCCGATCATGTATGGCCCCGTGGCGTACGGCAGACTATTGTCCTGCATGGTGATGCCGTTACTGGACGCGCGGAGCTTGCACAGCACCAGCGTATTGTCACAGAGCTCTTTGAGGTTAAAAGGCGTATGCTCCAGTGTTAGCTTGCGGTCTTCGATTTTGCCCATCTCGAGGATATCGTTGATCAGCGAGAGCAGGTGATTGGCGGCAACGCGCGCCTTGGCACGGCTCTCGCGGGCGACCTGGATATCGCCTTCCTTCAATTCCTCGATCTCGATAAGGCCCAGGATACCGTTGAGCGGCGTTCGGATGTCGTGGCTCATGCGCGTGAGGAATGCCGTCTTAGCGGCGTTGGCAGCATCGGCTTTTTTGCGCTCGGTTCGAGCGCGTGCGAGCGCCCAGATGAGCAGGACGATGCCGACCGACAACATACCGATGAGGGTAGCTGCAACGGCGGCACGGTTGCGATAAAGGAATTGAAGCGTGTTTGATTCCTGGGCCGTGTACGACGTGGAGGAGTAATTGCTTGCGGAGAGCGATTCTCCGGCATTGATGATGCCCTTGTTGATGATTCCCAGCAGCTCGGGCTTTCCGCGCGAAATCCAGCACGAGAGCTCACAGGTGTCAGGGAGCTCGACCGTCTCGTAGCCTTCGAGATCATGACGATCGCCGATGGTTTTTATGCGTGAGCTGGGAGCGACGATGCAGTGCGCCGTTCCCTTCCTGAGGGCGTCGAACGCTTCATCGTCGGATTGGTATTCGGTCACGGTCGCTGTGGGGAACAGACTTTCAAGTACATTTTGGTTGACAAACGATGATTTGGTGCAGGCGATGTTCTGAAGGTCTTTGTTCAGATTGCCGTCGGTGTGGATGGCGGTGAGGGACACGGTCCCCAACGATACCGACTGCACAACGCCTGATTGCTCGGCAAACCAGTAATCTCGGTATACCGGCAGCGCAACGTCTATGCTTCCCTTTGACAGGGCCTTTGACATCATCTTGTAGCTATCAAAGGGGACGGTTTTGACCGTAATGCCAAATTTATCGTGCAGCGTCGTCGCAAGCGATGCGAGCGAGCCTTCCATTTCGCCGTTTTCGTCTTCGTTGCAGTAGGGGAGTTTGCCCGTAATGTAGCCGAGCGTGATGGTGTTGCCATTTGCTTTGAGCCAGGAACGTTCGGGGCCGTTGAGCGATGATGAACCGCTGCTTTGGGCCGAGTAGTTAGATTTGACTTCGTCGATATAGCGTGGGTTGACGCGGGCGATTGCCGACATGGCGGCATTGATGTCGTCCATCAGGTCGGGGCGGCTTTTGGGGACGGCAAAATAGTAGTCGCTCGAACCAATGTAGAACATGGGGGAGGCGCTGGGCGACGAGGTCGTGTCGTTCATGATGATGGCATCGACCTCGTTGTTTGCGAGCGCGTCAAAGAGGGCACTGCCAGTGTCGATTTCTTTATAGGTGCAGGTAATGCCTTCGTTGGCGAGCCACTGCTGGCCAACGAAGGTTTGCATGACGCCGGAGTTGCAACCGATAGTGAGACCCTGGAGCGCTTGGGGGTCACCCTTGGCCAGATCGTCGCGATCGGGCTTGGCGTAGATGTAGTAGCGCTCGGTGCCCTCGGGGTTCGAGGAAAAGAGCAGCTTTTGGGCGCGTTCCTCGGAGTAGGGGATGTTGGGCATGAGGTCGATTTCGCCTGCCTCGAGCATGTCCATAAGCTCGGTGAAGGTGCCGGAGATGTATTCGTACCGCCAGCCGGGCGTGTAGTACGACAGGGTCTGGAGGTACTCGTAACCCCATCCCGAGAGACGCTCGCCGGGGGTGCCGTCCTGGAAGCCCTCGTTGTTGACGAGCCAACCAACGCGGACCGTCTTGACTGGCTGGCTAGAGTCAGCGGCAAAAGCCTGGACAGGCGCGATAGAACTCAGCACGGCAAGCGCGGCGAGCACAATGGCCAGGGCGCGACATATAACTGAACGAAGGACAGTGGCAGCTCTCACATGCAATCCTAACGAATCGAGACATTACCGCATAAGGATACCAGCTCAGCCCGCCCAGTCGGCAGCTGCACCGCTAAACGCTCCCGCCCGGCAGTCATTGGGGACGTTCTTAAACGACTAGTCATTGGGGACGTTCTTGTTTGACTAGTCATTTAAGAACGTCCCCAATGACTAGTTCCGTTTGCGGGGGAGGCGTGGGACAATACCGAGCGAACGTGATTGGGCGTCTGGGAAAAGGGGTCGCGATGAAAAAGCTCAAGACGCTTGCTGACGTGTTACGCCAGGCGGGCTTCGTGCGCATTACGGAGCTGTTCCTCGTCTTTTACCTGCTGTGCTCGACGGCCGTCTGGTTGTCCGAGCCTACGACCCTCACGTTTGGCGATGGGCTCTGGTTTAGCTTTGAGACGGTCTCGACGATCGGCTTTGGCGACATCCCGGCCGAGACACCGGTTGCCCGCGCTATTACCGTCGTCTTGAGCGTCATCAGCATCTTCTACATCGCCATGCTCACGGGCGTGGCGGTGAACTACTGCAATACGCTTATCAAGATGCGTCAAAAGGACACCATGGCTCGTTTTATGGACGATCTTGAGCATTTGGAAGAGCTCGATCGTGACGAGCTCGCCGATCTGTCACGCCGCGTGCGCGAGTATCGTCGACGCCAGCGCTAAGACGAACGTCGTGCGCCACAACAGGGGGACAAATATGAACATCACCGTGTACCTGGGTGCCAACACTGGCAATGACCCGGCATTTCTGCCCGCGGTGCAGGAGCTGGGCAACTGGATTGGCGCCAACGGACACGCGCTGGTATACGGCGGGTCCAAATCGGGCCTGATGGGTGCGCTCGCCGATAGCGTGCTCGATGCTGGCGGACACGTGACGGGTGTGGAGCCGAGCTTTTTTATCGAGGCCGAGTTTCAACATGACGGTATCGACGACCTCATCGTGACGAGCGATATGGCGGAGCGCAAGGCCAAGATGATTGAGCTCGGCGATGCGTTCATCGCCTTTCCCGGTGGGACGGGCACGCTCGAGGAGATTGCCGAGGTCATGTCCGCGGTGTCGTTGGGGCACCTGAGTGCTCCGTGCATCCTGTATAACCTGGACGGTTACTACAACGACCTCAAGGCGCTGCTCGGGCACATGATCGATAAGGGTTTATCGAGCCCGCAGCGCCAGCAAGGCATTTACTTTGCCGACGATTTGCGCGAGATTGCCTCGATCATCAACGGATAAGTCTTGAGCCTGTCCCACTATGGCTCCCAATGGTGCCGTTTGCGGCGCAGACGGTTAGCTCGTTCGGGCAACGCTCGCTCTACAATAAAACATAACTATGTCGACTTTGACCGCGGGAGGACCCGATGGATAACCTTGCCAAACCCACAAACCGCGCGCTGTTTTTAGTTAGCGTTGCCGTGACCGGTGCGTTCGCAGGCGCCGCGGTCTGGCTGTTCTTTTTTGCGATGGAGCACGGTATCGACTATCTGTGGACCGAGATTCCGCACGCGCTGGGCGTCGCTTCGCCCGAGCTTGCCAGCGGCCCGTTTGGCTTTTTGCCGTACCCGTTTTTTGTCTGCTTGCTGGGCGGTCTGTTAATTGGTCTGTACGAAAAGATGACAGGCACCAAGACCGATGACCTCAACCAGGTGATGGCTAAGGTTAAGCAAGACGGGCGCTACCCGTACGACAACCTGGGCAAGCTTTCGCTCGCGGCATTGCTGCCGCTGCTGTTTGGCGGAAGTATTGGACCGGAGGCCGGCCTGACCGGCGTTATCGCGGGTCTGTGCAGCTGGGTTGGCGACCGTATGCGTCGCTTTGGCGCCGAGTTTAGGGAGCTTACGCTGCTGGGTACCCAGGCTGCCCTGACGGCGCTCTTTACCGCGCCCGTCTTTGGCTTTGTGGCACCGCTTGCCGGTAGCGCCGACGGCGACGAGGGCTCTGCGTCCGACGAGATCACCATCAGGCTGCCCAAGGCGCAAAAGACCGTGGTTTACGGCATCGCGATTGCCGGCGGCCTGGGCACCTACCTGCTGCTTGGCCAGCTTGTGGGCGGCGGCATGGGCATGCCCAGGTTCGAGGCCGCCGAGGTAGGCAATCTGGAGCTTACCTGGCTCATTCCTCTGTCGCTGATCGGAACAATCTGCGGCTGGCTGTACTTTGTCTCTGAGCACGCGAGCGAAGCGCTTGCCCATGCCATAGGGGAGCGTCCTGTCGTCAAGGCCATGCTAGCCGGTCTGGCGCTCGCCATCTGCGGCACGGTCCTGCCCTACACCATGTTTGCCGGCGAGACTCAGGCCGACGTGCTCATGGAAACCTACCTGACCATTCCCGCTGGCGTGCTTATCGCGACCGGTCTTGTTAAGGCCATGCTGACGCCCGCCCTCATCAACCTTGGTTGGCGCGGCGGCCACTTCTTCCCGGTTATCTTCTCAGGCGTAAGCTTGGGCTATGGCCTTGCCATCCTCACCGGCGCAGATCCGGTCTTTTGCGTCGCCGTCTGCACGGCATCGACGATGGGTGCGGTCATGCGTCAGCCGGTCATGGTCGTGGGCCTGCTGCTCATGTGCTTCCCACTCAAGGGTATCGTCTGCATGATCATCGCCGCCGTCATCGCCGCCGGCATTCCACTGCCCAAGCCGCTGCGCAAATAGCGCGGTTAATCGCGAGTCAACTCCAGGGGTACGAGATGATCCTGTACTTTAGCGCGACAGGGAACAGCGAGCATGTGGCGCGTCGCATTGCGGCGGCGACGGACGACAGGGTTATGTCGATTGAGCGTTTTGATGCCGAGGCCTTTCGCCTTGCCTTGGCGGAAGGTCCCCGCCAACTGGGATTTGTTGCTCCGGTGTATGCCTGGGGTCTGCCGACACCGATGATCGAGTTTTTGAAGACTGCCGACCTGTCGATTGTTGCAAGTACAAAGGGCGGCGAGCGCCCCTATACGTTCTATGTTTCGACGTACGGTTCGACGACCGGCCAATCGGCCAAGTTTGCCCGCGATCTGCTACACGAGCGTGGGCTCGAGTTAGATGCGGCGATGAGCGTCAAGATGCCCGATACCTGGACGCCTGTTTTCGACCTGTCTGACCCTCAAAAGGTTGAGGGTATCAATAGAGCTGCCGAGGCGCAGATTGATGCCGTGATCGAGGCGGTGCGGGCACGCCGCACGGGCAACATGATGCGCCATCGCGTGCCTTTGTTTGCATCGTGCGCGTATCACGCAATTGGGCTGCCGCGCATGCAACAGACGAGCAAGTTTGCCGTCGATGCCGATCGCTGCATCGGCTGCGGCCTGTGTGCCAAGCGCTGCCCCATGGCGGCGATTGAGATGCGCGACGGCCTTCCCGTCTGGACAAAGCCGGAGTGCGCCGCCTGCCTTCGTTGCCTGCACTGTTGTCCCAAATTTGCCATCTCGCACGGTAAGCGCACGGCATCCCACGGTCAGTACAGGCATCCCAAGCCAGGTGTGAGGATGTAGCGGCTGCTGGCCGCGCTACTTCCAAACTGCGAGCGCTGCAGTGCCCAGGACGATGAGAGCGAGACCGATGGCGCTGCGTCGTGAGAGTTTTTCGTTGAATGCCAGGCGCGCAAATAGTACCGATACGACAATCGATAGTTTGTCGATCTGCACCACGACGCTCACCTGGCCTGTGGCGATGGCGTAGTAATAGAGCAGCCACGATGCTCCGGTCGCAATGCCCGATGCTGCGAGAAATACGAGTTCGCAGCGGTCTACGTGCACGGCTTGGCCCATCTTGCCTTTAGCTGCCACGATTGCCCATGTCATAACCAGTACCACACAGGTACGGATTGCCGTGGCCAGGTTGGACTCGACGCCTTCGATGCCAACCTTGGCAAGGATGGACGTGAGCGCCGCGAACACGGCGGCACCGAGGGCGTAAGCGAGCCAGGTCCGGTCTTGCTGCTGCTCGGGTCCGGCAGACTGCTTCTTCTCGATCATTAAAAACGTGCCGAGGGTGATGACAGCAGTTCCCACGAGCTTAACCGCAAGGTTGCTCGTCTCGCCAAAAAGCACGATGGCGATCAGTGCAGCGAGTACGGTACTCATCTTGTCGACCGGTACGACCTTATTGACGTCTCCGATGCCCAACGCCTTAAAGTAACAGATCCACGAAGCACCGGTAGCGAGTCCCGAGAGGACGAGAAAGAGCCAAGATCTGGGTTCGATGCTGCCGATGGTTCCAATGGATCCAGAAATGCCCGCCATTGCCCAGGCGAAAACGAGCACCACGCAGGTGCGAATGGCCGTCGCGACATCGGAGTCGGTCTGCTTGATGCCGCATTTGGCCAGGACAGATGTGACGCCGGCAAAGAAAGCCGACACAAATGCTGTTGCGACCCACGACACGGGTGAAATGCCTCCCCAAAGAACGACCGCGCCAGATTTACGGCGCTCGTCCGATGATACCGTCCCGCCATGAAGCTTTGATATCGCTGTGGTGAGACAGGGGCCATAGTTCGAGAGGGCATTTGGTTAAGGCTCGAATCGAAGGTGAATGGTTTTCCGCGAAGTGAACGAGTAAATCTGGACCCCTGGAACATGCACACTTTTTTCGAACAAAACTGCAGGATTCTTAGACAAAAACCGCAGGAATTGAGTCCCTAAAAATGTCGATGCTACAGGGCGCTGTTTTTACTCGTTCACTTCTCGGAAAAGTATTCACCTTCGATATGCTGACGGTGTCTTTTTGGTTGCCAAGAGCTAGACGGCCTGCTGTGAAGGGCGGTGGTGACGCTATGCCGCCTCGTTTCGTTGAAAAAATAAGCGGGGTACCACCTAAGCTTTTTTAGCCGTCGATTACAGATCGCGTACTCGATAAACCTTGGTGCTGACGGTGCAGCTGATTGCGCATAGTGCGAGCGCCAGTACGGCAATTCCTGCACACAGGCAGCCAAGGACGGCGGGATCGGGATTCGCTCCGGCAATGGACATGAGCCAGTTGCTAATGGGGTTGGAGGAGCTCAGCGTGGCCATGGCAAGGCACCCGAGCAGGGCAAACAGGCCAACGGATAGGCGCAGCGCCTCCATGTGTCCAAATCGAAAGAACAGCGGCTGTGCTAAAAACACCATCATGAGGGAGATGAGCATCGATGCTGCCGAGGCTATTGCAATCTCAAAGACGATCTGTCCCGTCAACGGAATACCCGCGCTGTTGAAGAGCGGGAAGGAGACGACGCTCAGAAGCGCGGCGGCGCACGCCATGACAGCCGAAAAGACAATGATGCTCAGGTAGCGTGCGCAGATGATGTCTTTACGAGAAAGAGGCAGCGTTGCGCGATAGCGCTCCCAACCGTTTTGATTGTCGAAACCGGCCAGTGAGTTCATGAATATGATGGGTGACATGGCACTGACGGCGCAGGCGCCGGCGCTCATACCGGAATCGCCATCCGACGCGTTGGCGAGCGTCAGCACGACGAAGATGAACAGGCCGACGCCTGCAATGCTCGGAATAAGCGAGCGAGCGATGGCGAGCTCGGACATAAAGGCGCGTTTCATTTCGAAGCCCCTTTCAGCGTGAGGCGCAGGTAGTCATCAATGGTTGCCCGATCGCAGGGAATCTCGGGGAAGGCCTCGAGCGTTTCGCAACGGTTGGGCACGAGCACGTCCACGCTATAGGCGTGGTG
>USCN01000043.1 GCA_900553165.1 uncultured Collinsella sp. | reverse complement strand
CCTTCGGATCACGTGATCCCTTGGGGACGGAGGAAAACGGATCATTTCGTAGGCCCGTGACCGCCTTGGAAACCGAATGATGGTACGAGCATCCATTCGGCTTCCAGGGCGACCACAAACAGAACGGGGCAAACAGAAAAGAGCGACGGACGTCTACTCCCCCGCCACGCTTGCACGCAGCTTGGCGGCGATGGGCTCAGACGCCAGCAGAAACACCAACATAGCCACCGAGCACACCAAGCAGACAATCCAGGTGCTCGCAAAAGAGCCCGTGGCATCGAACAGCACGCCCGAGACGATGGCGCCCACGGTGCCGCCGACCATCTCGAGCGAGGTAATGGCGCCCGTGACCTTGCCGAGGTCGGCCATGCCAAACTGCTTGGACGCGGCTGGGCAGTGCCGCCACCATGCAGATAGCCGCGAGCACTAAGAAGGCGGAACGCCAGCCAACGCTCACGATAAGCGAGCTCACGATGGGAGACAGAATAGCGCCGCCAAAGCCCGTGCCCGAAAGTGCGATAGAAATGGCAAGGCCTCGCTTGGCCGTAAACCAGTTGGCGGTCACAAGGCTAATAAGTAGTCGGGTCGAGGCGACGGCAAAGCAGCCCGAGACGGCAAAGAGCACGTAGACCTGCCACAGCTCACCGACAAAGCTCATGCCGGCAAGAACGGCAGAGGTGGCGATTACAGTGAGGGAGCCCAAAACGCGACCGCTTACTTTATCGGCAACATGACCGATCACAAGTGAGCCGATAACGCTCACCACGGTGGAGATCGCATTGGAGATGTTGTACTGCGCAAGAGAAATTCCCAAGTCGCTGACGATGAGCGGCTGGAACAGGCTCATGCAGTTGACGAAAATGGTGTAGCACGTGGCCATGATCACAAAGCCGGAAGCCACCACGAGCCAGCCGGGGAAGAACTTACGCTGCTGGGACATACTGCTCCTTTTTAAACAAACGAGTAGCAAGATTGGGTGCTACCGGTGGTCGGCGATGTAGCCCAAAGCGACGGCGGCATAAGCCGCGGCGCCAAGGGGAAGCTCGGCATCGCTAAAACGTGCCTTGGGATGATGCTGAGCAAAATGCTCGTCCGTATCAGTCACGGCAGCGCCCACGGTAAAGTACGCACTCGGGATCTCACTCGAGATAAGCGCAAAGTCCTCACTCGCCATGGCGTGGAACAGCGGCAGGAAGGTGGCCTTGGGCAGCGTCGCACCCACATAGCCAAGTGAAGCCTGGGTCATATTGTCATCGAGTACCAGCGGCGGAACATCCGAGAGCGTCTCGATAGTCGCCGGCGTACGATAGGTCGTGGCAACGCCTTTGACGACCTCCGCGATGCGGGTCTTGAGGTGCTCCATGAGCTCAACGTCGAATCCGCGCAGCGTTCCCTCGAGCACACAAGTGTCGGGGATGACATTTGCGGCCTGACCGCCGGCGAACTTGCCAACGGTAAGCGCGACCTCCTTGGCCGCCGGCACCTCGCGGGAGATGAGCTCCTGAAGCGCCAGATGCATATGGACGCCGGCCGTGATGGGGTCGATGCAGATCTCGGGGCTCGAGCCATGGCCGCCCTTGCCCTGAAGCGTGATGCGAAAACCGTACACACCCGAGAGCGCCGGGCTGCCGTAGAGCACCAGGCCAAGCGGCGACTGGCTATTGACATGCATGGCAAAGGCGGCCTGGGGGCGTGGGTTCCGCAGCAGACCGTCGACGATGGCAGCACGGGCACCCTCAAAGGTTTCCTCGCCCGGCTGGAACAGCAACTTAACCGTGGCGTTGGCGTCGAGAAGCTCGGACTCGCGGGCCTTGAGCATACGAGCCGCACCAAGCAGCGCCGTCGCGTGCATATCGTGACCGCAAGCATGCATGCAGCCATTGGTGGATGCAAAGGGCTCGCCGGATTCCTCGGCAACGGGCAGGGCATCCATGTCGCCGCGGAGCATGATGACCGTACCGGCCTGCTTGTCCGTGCACGTACCGTTACCCCGAGCAGCAGCTGCCGCGCCGGCACCGATAAGGCCAACGACACAGGAGCCGTCAACAAGCACGGCATAGGGAATATCCATCTCGTCCAGACGCGCCTGGATAAAGGCGGACGTCTGCGGAAGGTTGTTACCCAGCTCGGGCATCTGGTGTAGATCGTGTCGCCACACAGCGAGCTCGTCTGCAAAAGTCTGAGCTTCTGCAACAAGACCGTCACCGATAGCGGCCTGCGCCGCTGCGGTAGCCTTGGGCGCTGGTTGCGGTTGAAAATCGGACAAAGCTGGTGCCATAGATGCCCTCCAGTAACGTTTTTGCAGCAAGCACTTTGATAGCATAAAGTGCAAGGTACAACTTTAAGGGCGACGCATAAAAAATGCCGCCCCGGGAGGGCGGCGCAACAAGTTGTTTACAATTGCGGGCGCGGCTTTTTGCGCAAAAAATCGAAGTGAGTCTCACTCAAGATAATCGACAGGAAGATAAGCACGAAGCCGGCGAGCAGGCGCGAGGTGAGCGCCTCCCCCATCAGCAGCACCGAAAACAACACGCCCGAAGGCGACTCCATCGAAAGGAGCAGCGAGCCCGTCGAAGCCGGGACATGCGCCAGGCCGACGTTTTGGATGAGCAGAGCCACGCATGTGCAGCCCACCGAGAGAAACGCCATCACACCGATAAAGTTCGGCGTCCACACGGACAGAGGCGCCTGGGTCTCGAATAGCAGCGACGAGACCAGGCTCAGCACGCCGTTGCCCACAAACATCCAAAACGTGATAACGTTGATGTCCATTTTGCGACCGTACTTGGCGGTCACCGCCATCTGGATGGCGAAGAAGACCGCGCCTGCCAGCGTAATGACGTCACCGATGTTGAACTCGACGCTATCGAGCGCCACCAAGCCAATGCCCGCCAAGCACAGCAGTGCCGCGCCCAGGTTATAGCGGGTGAGTTTTTCTCCGCTCAGAAAATAGCTCGCGAACGGCACGAGGATGCAATACGTGCCCGTCAAAAAAGCATTCTTGCCCGCCGTAGTATATGCCAGACCGACCGTCTGCAACGCATAGGCCGCCCACATGAGCACGCCCATACTCAGGCCAACGATCAGATTGCGAGCGTTGAAATGTGCAGTGATGCGCTTGTGGAAGACGGCAAACATGACCAACGCTGCAGGCAGAAAGCGTACATAGAGCAGCTCGAACACCGGAATGGTGCCGAGTGCGTCCTTCATAGTGGTAAAGGAGTAGCCCCAGATGACCGCCACCGAAAGTAGCAAAACTTTCCAGAACAGCGGGGAGCGTGCGCCGGCGCCCCTGGGAATACCGCCCGCGCCCAAATCCTCACGGGCCACAGGGCTATCGGGCATGTTTTCGATTTCGTTGGCAGCGTATTGGGCCATGGAACATCCTCACACTCAATCTGGGCGTGGTGTCCGCACGCGTATGGCTGCGTGCCGCCTCATGGTCAAATAAAAACGGGGCGCACCGGACCCCCGGCACGCCCCGCTACTGTAGCAACAACCAGCGTTGCACCGCAATCCAGCCCACTAAAGCGTCGACAGAGTAAACCTCGATGTTTCGTCAATGTCAGCGAAAACGGCCCTAAGCGAGCAAGGTGACGTGAAATGAAAGGGCGCTGACCTTCTGGTCGCGCCCTTGAAATTGAACGTCAGATTGCCGCTTAGGGTCGTTTGCAGCGTCGAGCCGTTACGCGGTTTGGTAAAACCGCGTAACTTAATAATTTCACGTCACCTTGGCGCAAATGCGGCTCGCTCGCTGGCATTAGTGCTACATCAGCGTTAAAGTTGCCGCACTAAATAAGCTTTGTCGACTCCAGCTTTTCGATAATCCAGTCGTTGGCTTTGATGACCGGACGGCGGAAGACGACGCCCAAGGCCAGCGACGGAATCAGATAGCTCGCCAGAATGCCCAGCTCAACCCAGTACTCCATATGGTAGGCGCCAGCCATGGCAGCATGCATGGCGTTGATGCCGTGAGTAAACGGCAGGAACGGATAGATCGCCTGGAACACGGGGCCGGTCATCTCGATGGGGAACGTGCCGCCCGAACCGCCGACCTGCATGACCAACAGCACGACTGCGAGCGCCTTGCCGATATCGCCAAACGAAACCGTAAGCGTGTAGACGATATTGGAGAACACGAGACTCGCGACCCAGCCCGCTAGCACAAACTGCAGCGGGTTGTCGCACTGAATGCCAAAGAACAGGATGTCGCCCGCGCACACGAGCGTCGCCTGTAGCAGGGCCAGACCGCCAAAGAACAGGTAACGACCCAGATAGATCTCGTGCAGGCGTACGGGGATGAGCTCGTTGATAAGCCCATCGTCAACCGAGACCTTCATCATGGCCGCTAGTACGATCGAGCCGACCCAGAGCGACAGAATCGTGTAGAACGGCGCCATGGCCGAACCGTAGTTGCGGATTGGATAGACCGGCTTGCGGTCGAGTGCGACAGGGCCGGAAAGCGACACGGCCAGACCCTCGGGATCATTGCCGATCATCGTCTTGATCGTAGCGAGGTCATCCGACATCAAGGCGCCGTCGAGCTCGTCCTTAAACGCGCTGATCTTGTCCGACGCCTCACCCAGCTGATCGGAAGCCTTGTTGACCAGCTTTGCAGCCTTGGAGAGGCCCTTTGCCAGCGAACCGGATGCGTCGGTCAGGCCGGCAACAGCACTATCCAGGTCGCCCGAGATACCGTTGAGCGAATCCAAAACGCCCGAAATAGTCTTCTTGAGCTCCTTGGCCTTAACCGAGAACGTAGAGTCGTAGTCAATCTTGGCGCCCGAGATACCGGCCTTGGCATCCGCGATTGCCTGATCGACCTCGGCACGCGACTTGTTAACCTCTGTCATACTCTTCGTGAGCGACGTCGCGATATTCGTCAGCTCATTGGCATTGTTGCGGTACTCAACGGCGATTCTGCCCAGCGACGTCGCGGCAGACTTGAGACCGTCCTTCAAATTCTCATCGCTCACCTGGTCGGCAAGGCTGCGGAGCTGATCGGCCATCTCATCGATATCCTTGACGCGCGCATTGAGGGCCGCAGCGGCATCGTTGAGTTGGGACACCGTAAGGTCGACATGCTGGTTCGCGGCATCGAACGCCTTCGCGAGCTCGGCAGACACATTGTCGAACGAACCCGCACTTCCATCGATCGCGGCATCGATGGCATCGCTTGCCGCCTTAAGCGCTTCTTTGGAATCATCGATGCCGCTTTTGGCATGTTCCATGAGCTGCCTTGTCGACTCATCGACGGCACCGGTCTGCTTGAGCATGCCGCTCGCCGACGTCAGCGAATCGGACGTGGAGCTCAAAATGCCCGCAAGCGACGTTGCGCTGGCCTGAACGTCCTTCAGGTCCTGGACCGAATCGCCGAGCGTCGAGGACAGGTTGGCGATAAAGTTGCTGACCTGGTCGGTGCTCATGTAATCGAGCAGACTGGACACCGTCTTAAGACCGATGCTCGTAATGGTCTCGGTAAAAGATTCGTTAACCTGGTTCTGAACGGCGCTCGAACCCTTCTCGGTCACGATCTGCGCGATGGCGTTGGCCTTCTGGTTCTCGTAAAACTCGATATCGGCGTGTTTCACGTCGGTCGAGAAAAGCGTCATCATGTCGGCGCTAAACGTTTTGGGGATAACGACGGCAGCATAGTACGCGCCCGACTTAACGCCCTCGATAGCCTTTTCGCGATCGTTAAGCACAACCCAATCGAAGCTTTCGTTGCCGCGTAGGGTGGCGGTCACGTTTTCGCCCACGTTAACCTCGACGGGGATCAGATCGCTCTCGTAACCCTCATCGGTGTTGACCACGGCGATCTTAAGATTGCCGGTGTTGCCGTACGGATCCCAGCTGCCGGCGATGTTAAACCACGCGTACAGACACGGCACGATAATGAGGCCCATCACGACAACCAAGCCGATTACGGAGCGAGACACGTTTTGGACATCGCGCTTAAACAGATGCAGGATGTTCTTCATTTATGCCTCACCTCCTTTGGAGTGCTTGCCAAGCGGGGTGGTATCTCCATCATTTGTGGCTGTGCTGTCGCTGCCCTGAGATTTATGGTGCGCACCAATATGCGGCAGACGGCTCGTGGGCTGTTCGCTGTCCTTGGTGCCCCGCTCGCTGGCGTTGAGGCCAAACATGCGGCGGGCGGCAGGAATGGCGGCCGTGTGCTCGCGCATCTCGCGACGCAGGTCCTCATCGGAAAGCGCCGAGATGCGCATCTGGGTATTGAGGCTCGCGCGGATATATTCGATATTGATAAGCCAGCCGCAGATGGCAATAACCGAGATGATCCAAATGACAAGCAGGATGATCTTGCCGTTATTGTCGATATCGAGAACCGTCGACAGGACAAAGAGCAGGACCTGAACGCCCACCACGGCGGCAAAACCGCCCTTGATGTAGTACGGGTAGCGATGTTCAAAGGCGACCGCATGATCGAGCAGTTCGCGACGGTACGAATCGGAATCGAGCACGACGCGCATGGCCGTTCGCAAGGAGTAGCGCTCGCGCGGCAGGTCGTTAGACTCGCAAATCATCATACCGGTCGTGGAAAGCTGTTTATCAAAGAGCAGGTTGAGGTTGAGCAGCAGCGGACGCAGCTGCAGGCCGATAAAGAGCGCCACGATCAAGAACACGCCCAGAATGCACAGGTTAAACAGGTAGTTGAACGAATACATGCCGCCGACCGTCTCGCGCAGCAGATTGATGCCATAGGTAAAGGGCAGCAGCGGGTGCAGCCACTGGAAGAAGCCGGGCATCATCTCGATGGGGTACATGCCCGACGAACCCGGGATCTGCACGATGACAAGAATGACGCCGATTGCCTTGCCGATATGCTTAAACGTAGTGGACAACGCGTAAATGATGTTGACGTACGTAAATGAGATAGCGATGCCGCCCAGCACGAACAGCAGCGGGCTGACGCACTGCACGCCAATCACCAGATCGCCTACCGTAACGATGATGGCCTGCAACGCGCCCAGGATCACCAGGAGCAACCAGCGGCCAAAGTAGCCCTGACGCGCGGTAAAGCTGCCGATGCCTTCGCGGTCGACCTCGAGCTTGTAGATGGCGATGAGCACGTAGCCGCCCACCCACAGCGCCAGATTGGTATAGAACGGGGCAATGCCCGAACCAAAGCTCTTGACCGGGTAAATTGACTTTGAGGTCAGCTCGACCGGAGATGCCATGAAGTCTGCAACGTCATCGACGTCGACGCCCATCAGGTCGGCCAGCTCGCCCATGGACTCGGAGGTCTGTAGCGCCGCGATGTCGTTGGCGGCGGTTGCGAGCTTGTCCTGGACCTTGGCAAGCGAGGCATCGGTCTGGGACAGCGTGGTCTTGGCCTGACCGAGCGTAGCGTTGAGTTGCGAAAGTGTACCGCGCGCACTTGCAATAGTAGGCGTGAGGCCAGACACGATTCCCGTCAGATCACCCGAGACGGCGGCAAATGAATCAAGCGCGCTCGAAGCCTTCGGCAGCGCGTTTTGACCCAGGTCCGTCTGGGCCTGGCCAAGGTTAGTCGCACCGGTCTGAATTGCGTTATTGATAGCGTCGCTGGCACCCGAGACAGCCGCGGCGTCATTCGCCATGGCGCTCGACTGCGCAGACAGACCGTCCTTGATGCTCTGAAGCTTTTCATTCTGCTCGCGGAGCAAATTGATGGTCGATACAATGCGCGCGTCAATTTCCTTGGAACCTGTCGACGTGTCATTGACGAGAATTTCCAAGTGGCCGATAACGGCCTTATTGTGGTCGATCGTCGCTTGGAGAGACTCAAGCGAGTTGTCGATACGGGTGGTCGTAGATGTGACCGCGCCCGTCAGCTTGCCAATCGCAGCGTTCGCGGAGGCTGACGTCTTGGTGAGCGCAAGGCTGCCTTCCGAGAGCGCCTTGGAGAGCGAGGCGACAGAGTTACCCGCCGTGGCGCGAGCCTCGCCCAGCAGGTCGTTGCCCTGGGAGATCGCCTGCGTCAGCGACGGCGCCTGACCCTGCAGACCGGCAAGTGCTGCATCTGCCGAGGCAATGGAACCACTCGTCTTATCGATGGCGGCATTCATGTCGCCAATCGAATCGCGCACTTCGCCCAACGTGTCAGAAGCCTCTGATACCGAACCGGCCAACGAATCCTGAGCCTGGGTTGCCTTGTCCTTTAAATCGACTCCGGCATCCTTGGCAATACTGGCAACGGTCTCACCCACCGTGGAGACGAACTCCGAGTTAATCTGCTGCTCGATGGTGTTTGCACCGGTGTCGGTAACCTTGGGTGCAATAGCGCTCTTTTTCTCATTGACGTAGTACGTAAGCTTGGGCTGATGGTAGTTGCCGTCGAGCATCGAGACCAGGTTATCCGAGAAGTTCTTGGGGATTACGATGGCCGCATAGTACTCACCGCTCTCGACGCCCTCCTTGGCATCGGCCGCCGAGTCAACGAAGGTCCAGCCCAGCTGATCGTTCTCCTTGAGCTGATCGACGACCTGGTCGCCCGCGTTGAGCTCGCCCACCAAGTCGTTTTGGGTGCCCCGATCGTTGTTGGCGATGGCAATCTTGATACCCTGGGTGTTTCCGTACGGATCCCAGTTAGCCACGATGTTGTACCAGGCATACAGCGAGGGAATAACGCACACGCCGAGGGTAACCACCAAGGCGACGGGGTTCACAAGTAGTCGCTTAATGTCGCGCTTGAATATCGCAAAGGATACCTTTGCGTTGGATAGTTTGCTGCCGAGACTCACGCTTAGACCATCCATCCTGTCGTTGAATCGAATCGTACTATCGACAACCATTGTACGTAGGCGCTTTAGTGCCTCGCGGCACAATGGTGCTGAGTTTTGCGGGTAGCAATATACTACGAAGATGAGTTAACGTACAGTTGTACAGTATCTTAAATTCCCGCAGCTCCCAAAACCACAACCCGCACAAAATAGCAGTTCGAATAGTCATTGGGGACGTTCTTGAATGACCAGTCAAACAAGAACGTCCCCAACGACTAATGGTGCAAGGAATGTCCCAAACTGTCGGCAGAAAAGGAACGTCCCCAAGTGCCACATTCCCCAACGACTAGTCATTTAAGAACGTCCCCAACGACTACCCATAACAACGCCGATGTTTTGGCGCGGACAGCGAAAGCCCGCCAGAGCGAGCAAGGTGCCTTGAAACAAGGCGGCATTGAC
>USCN01000042.1 GCA_900553165.1 uncultured Collinsella sp. | reverse complement strand
GGTCTGCGTGCGCGTCGGGGCGTCGTGGAACTACGTCTGCCTGCTCGTCGACCTCTGCAACGGGGAGATCGTCGGCCACTCCGAAGGACCGAGGAGGGACGCGCGAGCTCCGAGCCAAGCTCTTGGATTACGTGCACTGGTACAACAACTTCAGGATCCACTCGACGCTGGGCTACATGTCGCCGGTCGAGTTCAGGGAGGCGGGGCCGTCCCTCCCGGAATCGTCCAAATAAGTGTTGCCAATCCATAGCCAATCCAGCCATCATCTTCGCGAAGGCGGACGTCAGGAAAAGCTCGGCTTGAGCTCGGTCGGACGCGGTCTGTGGGGCATCATTCAGGCTCAGGGGGTCTCCTTGTCTTCTTCGGTCGCAACCTGAATGATAGGGACGGCCCCTTCTCTCTTTCCCCTTCGTTTTCGACGCGTCACCCTCTCGGCGGGCTTAAGGCCCGCGCTCGCGGGTGCAGGGGCTACGCCCAAACCCCAAAAACGTAACGCCGTGCTCGAAGCGTTTCCGGACGTCAGCGTAATCTCAAATCCCGTTCGTCAACTCATGGGCAAGCCACCTGAGACTACTCATTTCTCCTACTGGCAATGAAGACCTGCGACCTGCAGTTTTGCAAACTGCTTGAAAGCCACCTGCGTTGATTCACTTCCTATTGCAGCTGGCGGCTTGCACGCGAAAAGGCATTTAAGTTTCAAAACGGGCGTTTTCGGCGCTATCGAGCCTCCAAAGGCATCCCGCCGCGCCCTTTGGGACAAAAACAAAAACTCAAAGCCCTGAGTTCGAAAATAGTTTTTGGAGTTGTCCCGACTTTTGTCCCCGAAGCCGACGAAACGCGACAGGGTGTCACCTGGCGGCACTCGATTCGAGACGGCACCGAAAACTGGATGCAACCGGAATGACAGGACGGCAGAACCGAAGCCATCGAGTAGGGATAGAAAAAGGCCCGGGTGCCATGGCATCCGGGCCTTTGCTAGCAACTTGATGTTGCGGGCAGCTTAGAACTTGTGGCCGCACTTCTTGCAGACGCGCAGCTTGTTCTTGCCGTCCTTCTCGTGACCGACGCGGGTAACCTTACCGCACTCGGGGCAAACGAGATTGACGTTGGAGGCGTCGATGGGAGCCTCCTGCGAAACGATGCCGCCCTGCTGGTTGGCAGCGTTGGGCTTGACGGCCTTCTTGACGACCGAAACGCCCTCGACAACGACCTTGTTCTCGGCGGGGAGAGCACGCAGGACAACGCCCTGCTTGCCGCGATCCTTACCAGAGAGAACCTGGACCTTATCGCCCTTCTTGATATACATATATCTCCCCTAACTACAGGGTCTCGGGAGCGAGCGAGACGATCTTCATGTACTTCTTGTCACGAAGCTCGCGAGCGACGGGCCCGAAGATACGGGTGCCGACGGGCGAACCATCGTTGTTGATGACAACGCAGGCGTTCTCATCAAAGCGAATGTAGGAGCCATCCTTGCGGCGGATCTCCTTAACGGTGCGAACGACGACGCAACGGACAACGTCCTTCTTCTTGACGTTGGCGCCAGGGGTAGCCTCCTGGACAGCACCGATGAACACATCGCCGATGCCTGCATAACGACGCTTGGAACCGCCAAGCACCTTGATGCAGCGAATCTTGCGAGCGCCGGAGTTGTCGGCGACGTTCAGCATGGTTTGCATCTGAATCATGGTAGATGTTCCTCCGAACTAAGAACCGAAGAGAGGTGCGCAGCCTTTATACGGCCCGTGGTATGCAAGCCAGACATACGCACATCTTCGGAAACGTACAAGTCGTAAGAGCGACTGCTTATTTAGCGCGCTCGACGACCTCGATGAGGCGCCAACGCTTCATCTTGGACATAGGACGGGTCTCCATAACGCGGACGGTGTCGCCCACGCCAGCCGTGCACTCCTCGTCGTGAGCGTGCAGCTTCTTGGAGCTGGTCATCATCTTGCCGTACTTGGGGTGACGCTTGCGCTCGGTGATGGTGACAACGATGGTCTTGGCACCGGAGACGGAGGTAACGACACCCGTACGGACCTTACGCGAGTTACGCGAATCAGTCATGTTCTCTCCTTAGGTCCTACTCGGCGACAGCGGACTTCTCCGCTGCGATCTCGCGGGCGCGCTGCTCCGTGAGGACGCGAGCGATGTCCTTCTTCACGGTGTTGACGCGAGCGGTGTTGTCCAGCTGGCTGGTGGCCATCTGGAAACGAAGGTTAAAGAGCTCGGCGCGCATTTCCTTCAGCTTCTCAACGAGCTGAGCGTCCGAGAGCTCACGAATCTCTGCGGGCTTCATTAGTTCTCCTCCTTGGCGGCGGCGGCGTCCTCAGCAGCCCACTTGGCCTCGAGAGCGGCCTCCTCAGCCATCTCCTTCTCGATGCGCTGCTCAGCGTTCTTGGCAGCAACAATCTTGGTCTTGATGGGAAGCTTGTGCTGTGCAAGACGCAGAGCCTCGCGAGCGACCTCCTCGGGCACGCCCTTGACCTCGAACATGATGCGGCCGGGCTTGACGACGGCCACCCACTCCTCGGGGTTACCCTTACCAGAACCCATGCGAGTCTCGGCAGGCTTCTTGGTGATGGGCTTATCGGGGAAGATCGTGATGTAGACACGACCGCCACGCTTCATGTAGCGGGTCATGGCAATACGAGCGGCCTCGATCTGACGGTTGGTGATCCAATGGGCCTCGAGAGCCTGGATACCAAACTCGCCGAAATGCAGCTCGGTATTACCCTTGGCCTGGCCCTTCATGGAGCCACGCTGCACCTTGCGGTGAAGAATACGCTTAGGGGCAAGCACTACTGACCCCTCCTCTCGGAGTTACGACGACGAGGACGGGAAGAGCCCTCGAGTGCAGGGTTGGGAACAGGCTGGCCCGGGAGCTTCTCGCCCAGGTAGATCCAGACCTTCACGCCGCAAGCGCCCATGGTGGTGCTGGCGACAGCCGTGCCGTAGTCGATCTTGGCACGGAGGGTGTGCAGAGGCACGCGACCCTCACGGTACCACTCACGACGGCCCATCTCGGCACCGCCGAGACGACCGGAGCACTGGATACGGATGCCCTTAGCGCCGGCCTTGCGGGCGGACTGGACAGCCTTGCGCATAGCGCGACGGAAGGCAACGCGGCCCTCGAGCTGCTCGGCGATAGACTGAGCAACGAGGTTGGCGTCGAGCTCGGGGCGCTTGATCTCGACAACGTCGACGGAGAGCTGGCCCTTGGAGACGCCAGCGACCTTCTCGAGCTCGGTGCGGAGGGTATCGATCTCGGCACCCTTCTTACCGATGACAACGCCGGGGCGAGCGGTGAGGATGATGACCTTCACCTTGTCGCCAGCGCGCTCGATCTCGACGCGGGAGACAGCTGCGCGGGAAAGACGCTTCTCGAGGTACTTGCGGATCTCGAGATCGTTACCGAGGGTCTTAGCGTAATCCTTCTCTGCGAACCAGCGGGAGCGCCAGTTCTCGGTGATGCCAAGACGGAAGCCGGTGGGGTAGACTTTCTGACCCATACAGCTTTACGCCTCCTTTCGAGGAGCAACGACGACGGTGATGTGGGAAGTACGCTTCAGAATGCGAGAAGCGGAACCCTTGGCGCGGGGACGGATGCGCTTAAGCGTCGGACCCTCGTCAACATAGGCAGCGGCGACAACCAGGTTGTCGGCACGCAGACCGTTGTTGTTCTCGGCGTTCGCAACGGCGGAACGGAGAACCTTCTCGACATCCACGGCGACGGCGCGGTCGCAGAAGTGGAGGATGTCGAAGGCCTGAGCGACAGGCTTGCGGCGGATCAGATCGACCACCAGGCGGGCCTTGCTGGGGGAAACACGCACGTACTTAGCGACGGCGCGAACCTCGGTGGCCTCAGTTTCAATAGACTTAGTTGCCATTTACGGTTAACCCCCTATTTGGCCTTGTGGCCACGGAACGTACGAGTCGGCGCGAACTCGCCGAGCTTGTGACCAACCATGGACTCGGTAACATACACGGGCACATGCTTGCGGCCGTCGTGGACGGCGATGGTGTGACCAACCATCTCGGGGAAGATGGTGGACGCGCGGGACCAGGTCTTCACGACGTCCTTCTTGCCAGCCTCGTTCATCGCGGTGATACGCGAGAGAAGGCGAGTCTCCACGAACGGGCCCTTTTTGAGACTTCTGCTCATAAGTGCTTTCTCCTAAAACTCGGTATCCGAAATTACTTCTTACGGCGACGAATGATGTGCTGGTTCGAGACCTTCTTCTTCTTGCGCGTACGAAGGCCCTTCGTCGGCTTACCCCAGGGGGTAACAGAGGGACGACCAGAGGTGTGGTTCTTGCCCTCGCCACCGCCGTGCGGGTGGTCGACAGGGTTCATGACGGTACCGCGGACGGTCGGGCGCACGTTCATGTGACGCTTACGGCCGGCCTTGCCGATGACGATGTTGGCGTGATCGGCGTTGCCGACCTCACCGACGGTGGCGCGGCAGGTAACGAGGATGCGGCGCATCTCGGAGGAAGGCATACGGACGATAGCGTACTTGCCTTCCTTACCCATCAGCTGGCAGGAGTTACCGGCGGAACGGGCGATAGCAGCGCCCTTGCCCGGCTGGAACTCGACGGCGTGGATGAGCGTACCGACGGGGATGTCGGCGAGGGGCAGAGCGTTGCCCGGCTTGATGTCGGCGTCAGAACCGGACATGATGGTCTGACC
Source organism: uncultured Collinsella sp. (assembly GCA_900553165.1). Classification (GTDB taxonomy): domain Bacteria; phylum Actinomycetota; class Coriobacteriia; order Coriobacteriales; family Coriobacteriaceae; genus Collinsella. The sequence continues at coordinate 4,514 of USCN01000042.1, read as the reverse complement.
GACCTCGAGGCCCTTGGGGGCCAGGATGTAGCGCTTCTCACCGTCAGCGTAGTGCAGCAGAGCGATGCGAGCGGAACGGTTCGGATCGTACTCGATCGTGGCAACCTTGGCGGGCACGCCGTCCTTGTTGCGCTTGAAGTCGATCACGCGGTAACGACGCTTCACGCCGCCGCCCTGGTGGCGGGTGGTGATGCGGCCGTTGTTGTTACGACCGGCCTTCTTGGGCAGGGGCTCGAGAAGGGACTTCTCGGGCTTGGTGCAGGTGATCTCGGAGAAGTCGGAGATCGTCTGCCAACGCCTACCAGCGGAGGTCGGCTTAAGGTGCTTTACAGCCATTACAATCCCTTTCAATAGGAATCCGTTAGCCATCGCAGACAGGGATTCGAGGTTCTGCCTCGGGTGCGATGACACCGGACGTATACACGGTTCCGGGCGTGTCCATTTTATACGCCCGAAACCTTGAGCTCTCGCCTCCCCTATTTGGGAGGCATGAGCTCACTCAACAGCAGCGAGTCTTAGGCCTGGTTGCCAAAGACCTCGATGGTGTCGCCCTCGGCCAGCGTGACGATGGCCTTCTTCCAAGAACGGGTCTTGCCGGCGACATAGCGCACGCGCTTGATCTTGGGCTTGACCGTCAAGGTGTTCACGCGAACGACCTTGACGCCGAAGATCTCCTCGACAGCGTCCTTGATCTGATACTTGTTAGCATCCTTGGCGACCTCGAACGTGTACTTGTTCAGCTCCATGCCGGAGAAGGAACGCTCGGACACGATCGGACGGATGATGATCTCGTGGGCGGTCATTTATGCAAGCACCTCCCCGAAGTGAGCGGCGATGTCGGCGGGCATCAGCACAGCGTTGTTGTTGACGAGATCGTAGGTGTTGGCCTCGTCGGCAGTGATGATGAACGTCTTGGGAATGTTGCGGAACGACAGGTAGGCGTTGACGTCCTCATCGCGAACGATGATGGTCAGACGCTTGCCCTCAAGGCCGAGAGCCTTGAGCATGGCGACGGCAGCCTTGGTGGAAGGCTTCTCGAAGCCGTAGTCGTCGACGAGCACGAGCTCGCCATCGGCCAGCTTGGCGGACAGCGCGGAGCGCATAGCCAGCTTGACCTCCTTGTTGTTCATACGCTTAGCGTAGGAACGGGGCTTGGGGGCGAAGACAACGCCACCGTGACGCCACTGGGCAGCACGGATGGAACCCTGGCGGGCACGGCCGGTGCCCTTCTGACGCCAAGGCTTCTTGCCGCCACCGGAAACCTCAGAGCGACCCTTAGCAGACTGGGTGCCCTGACGCCAAGAGGCCATCTGGCACTTGACGATGTGGTGCATAACGTGGATGTTCGGCTCGATGCCGTACACCTCAGCGGCGAGCTCGGCCTCGGCGACCTTCTTGCCCTCGCTGTTCTTTACTTCAAACTTTGCCATTTAAGTGTTCTCCTTGGTATGACGCTGGGCTAAATGGGCTGGGCCCTTAGGCCATACGGATGGCGACGAGACCATTCTTGGCACCCGGGACAGCGCCCTTGACCAAGATGAGGTTCTGCTCGGCATCGATGCGGACAACGGAAAGGTTCTTGACGGTAACGCGCTCGTTACCCATGTGACCGGCCATCTTGACGCCCTTGAGGACGCGCGCAGGATAGGCGCACTGACCGATAGAACCGGGGTGACGCTGGAAGTGAGAACCATGCGTCATAGGACCGCGGCGCTGACCCCAGCGCTTGATGCGACCCTGGAAGCCCTTACCCTTGGAGGTACCGATGACGTCGACCTTCTCGACATCAGCGAAATCAGCGACGGTGACGACCTCGCCGACCTTGTGCTCCTCGCCGTTCTCGACGCGGACCTCACGAAGGAAGCGGACAGGCTCGACGCCAGCCTTGGCGAAGTGACCAGCCATGGGCTTGTTCACGTTCTTGGCCTTGATGTCGCCGAAACCGATCTGGACGGCGTCATAGCCGTCGGTTGCCTGAGTTTTAACCTGCGAGACAGCGCAGGGGCCAGCCTGGATGACCGTGACGGGAACGACGTTGTCGTCCTCGTCCCAAACCTGGGTCATGCCAATCTTGCGGCCGAGAATCATGCTGATCAAGATATGATCCCAACTCTCGCGTGGTCTTGGGACAATGCGTACACCACCGAGCGTACGCCCCTAGAGGACCACTACTTACACGACGTGCTCCCCAGCCTTGTATTTCGCCCGGACTACCTGACAACCCTATTAAGCAGGCATTTTGTCCAGCCAGAATACTCCCCTGGTTTCACACAGCTGTTTAGTATACACGGCTGCGGGCGTATCCATCGAGATTCATATTTCACTCACATTGTTTACGCAGGTAAAGTGCGTGGCACGTTCCCAGTGTGCGGCGGAGGGGGCGGGCCTGAGACATATTAAGGTTGCTGCTCTACAGTCCTGCTCACGACGGAGAGCACATTAAGTGCTCTCCTTTGCGTGCGGAACTCGCGATGACCTTAATATATTTCTCCGGCCCTCCGCCGTGCTCGGGAGACGACACGTTGATGTCTGCTTAACTCTGCTCGCTCAGGCTAATGACTTTGTTGGGGGTCCACTATTTGCTGGAGGGTGAACTTGCATTGCATTGGCTCGCCCTCTACTTGTGGCTCCGCCTCATCAAAATCGAAAATCATAATGGCGCAGTTGGGGAGTTTTGTTGGGAGCTCGAAGCCCTCTGGGGCTGCAGCCTTGATGAATTGGCGGCTGGCGCTGCCGTGGCTTACTGCTAGGAGGGTTTCGATGCCCTCGGCGCCCATGAGATTGGTGAGGGTGCCCACCATGCGCTCCTGCAGGGCATGGCTTCCTTCTCCGCCAAATGGGATCAGGTCCTCGCCGGGGTCCCAGACGTCGGTGGGTGGGGCGTCGTGGGGGCCTTCTTCGAAGGTGCCGTAGCTGCGCTCGATGATGCCTTCGCAGGGCTCGACTGCTGTGTCCGGGCCGAGGAGCTCGCATGCGACGAGCTGAGCCGTGTCCATGGCTCGGCCTAAGGGCGAAGAGACCACTTTGTCGGGGACGACGCCGTGGGCTTTGAGCCATGCGGCTGCCATTCCCGCTTGCTTGCGGCCCAGATCGGTCAACGGAGAATCGCAGCGGCCCTGGACGAGCTTTTTAACGTTGAATTCTGTCTGACCGTGGCGGAGTAGATATAGACGCTTCATGCTCTCCCCTTCTGTATAACTTGCTTTGCTGGCACAGCCCTACTCGTGGGTATGGCCTACGTAGTCTTCGTCGATCGTGATCTTGGCGACCGACTTGGGATATTCCGATTCGACCCGTTTCGCCAGCGCGCGCTTCAGGTCCTCGGCGCTCATCGCCAAATCCGAGGGACGTACGCAGTCAAAGATCACGTTGGTATGCGTGGGGCCCGGAACACAGCGTAGGTCGTGGATCGAGAGGCGGCTATCAATCTCTTGAGCCATAGCGTTGATGCGCAGACGCATGCTCGCCACCTTTGGATCGTCGGTCACGATGGGATCGTAATGGAGCGTGACGATCATGCCGTCTTCGACCCTAAACGACTGCTCGATGTTATCGAGCGTGTCGTGACTTTCCAGCGGGCTGGCCTCGGCTGCCATCTCGGCGTGAGCGCTTGCGAACTTCCTGCCCGGGCCGTAGTCGTGAACCATCAAATCGTGAACGCCCAAAACGCCGGGGTAGCTCATGATCTTGTCTCGAATGTGCTTGACCAGCTTTGGATCGGGTGCCTGGCCCAAAAGCGGGCTCACCGTATCCTGGATGAGCTCAAAGCCGCTCCAGCCGATATAGGCGCCAACGGCAAGGCCGACCCATGCGTCAAGATTGATGTGCGTCACCTGCGAAACAATTGCGCACGCCAGCACGGCACCCGTAGCTAGGACATCGTTCTTTGAGTCCTGAGCGGTCGCATGCAACGTCTCGGACTCAATGCGATCGCCGAGCTTTTGGTTGAGGGCCGCCATCCAGAGCTTAACAATCATCGAAAGCACCAAGACTGCCACCAGGGCAAGCGAGAACTCGACAGGTTCGGGGTGGATGATGCGCTCAACCGAGGACTTCACCAGCTCAACGCCAATCAGCAGCACGAGCGCCGCCACGACCAGACCCGAGAGATACTCGTAGCGGCCATGTCCGTAAGGATGCTCGGGGTCGGCCGGCTTGCCCGCCAGCTTAAAGCCAAGCACGCTCACGATGTTCGAGCTGGCATCGGACAGGTTGTTCATGGCGTCCGCCACAATCGAAACCGATCCCGACAGCACGCCAATTGCACCCTTCGCAGCGCAAAGCGCAACATTGGCGAGAATACACACTATGCCCGTCAACGTTCCCACGCGCGCACGGTCGCCCTGCGCACGACGAACAATCCACTCGACCATCCTCATCAGTCCCCACGGTACTACCTATATATCTATTGCTCAAACGGATTGTAGTGTAGCCACTTTGTCCTCCAGATACAAAAAGGGAGGCTTCGGTAGTTTGTGTGACAAGGGGCTAGCCTAGGCAGCAACGCTCTTCGC
>USCN01000041.1 GCA_900553165.1 uncultured Collinsella sp. | reverse complement strand
GCGTGCGCGAGGCTGGCGAGCAGGCTGCCTTCGATACCGGTATCCACGACCTGCACCCCGAGATCGTCAAGACCCTTGGTGCCCTGCGCTACCGTACTTCTTTTGGTCAGAACGTGCTTCAGCACTCCCTCGAGGTCTCTGATCTGTGCGGCATGATGGCTTCCGAGCTTGGCCTGGACGTTGTGACCGCCAAACGCGCCGGCCTGCTGCACGACCTGGGCAAGGCAATCGACCATGACGTCGAGGGCCCGCATGCCGTTATTGGCGCCGAGCTTGCCCGCCGTTATGGCGAGAAGCCCGTTATCGTCCATGCTATCGAGGCTCACCATGCCGACGTCGATCCCAACACGGTGCTCGATGTCCTGGTACAGGCCGCCGATGCTGTCTCTGCCTCTCGCCCCGGTGCCCGTCGCGAGTCTGCCGAGAACTACATCAAGCGTCTTGAGAAGCTCGAGGAGATCGCCAACTCTCATGACGGCGTCGAGCGTACCTATGCCATGCAGGCTGGTCGCGAGGTCCACGTCATGGTTCAGCCGGATAAGATCTCCGATGCCCAGTCCACGGTCCTGGCTCACGATATCGCCCATCAGATCGAGGAAGAGATGGAGTATCCCGGTCAGGTGCGCGTCGTCGTGATTCGCGAGAGCCGCGCTGTCGATATCGCTAAATAACATGAGCGACGCGAACGAGCTCATCTCATTTATCGCGTCGATGTCGGGGGAGGGCAACCTTCGCGTCGAGGAGAACCTTGGCGAGGGGTATGTCCGCCTCCGCGTTTCGGAGGCCGAGCGTCGCCAGGCAAAGCACGACATTCAGCATGTCGAGGATATCGTCATCGAAATGCTCCGTAATGCTCGCGATGCTGGCGCCGACAAGGTTTATCTCGCCACGACTAAGGAAGATGGCGTCCGCACACTTGTCTTTCTGGATAACGGTTCGGGCGTTCCACAGGATATGCAAGAGCGAATCTTTGATGCCCGTGTTACCTCCAAGCTCGAGAGCATGAAGATGGACCGTTGGGGCGTTCACGGTCGTGGCATGGCATTGTTTTCGATCAAGCAGAACACCGACGAGGCCCGTGTGGTCACGTCCGGCGTCGATCTTGGTTCAGCCTTTAAGGTGAGCGTTGCGGCAGACCGCCTCAGTGAACGTGCCGATCAGTCCAGCTGGCCCCAGGCCGTCAAGGATGAGGACGGACGTTATGTCTGTGCTCGCGGTCCGCATAATATTATTCGCGCTGCTTGTGAGTTTGCGCTCGAGGAGTTGCGTGGTTGCGATGTCTATCTTGGTTCTCCGTCTGAGATTGCCGCGACCCTTTATGCTCAGGCGTCAAGTCGGCTCGATACGTCGCGTCTCCTGTTCATTGATGACGAGAGCGAGCTTCCGGTTGTCGACCGTTTAGGTCTTGCCTCCGATGCCGAGGACTTTATCCGCATCTGTTCGGGTTTGGGTCTTGAGATGTCCGAGCGCACGGCTCATCGCATTTTGGCAGGGCAGATTAAGCCCGTTCGCGGTGTGACCGCGCGTCTGCTGCGCGAGCGTGATTCGTCTTCTCATGCGCCGGCTCCTGTCGATCTCGCGAAGGATCGTCGCGGGCTACGTATTGCCAAGGATGACATGGCACAGTTTTCGCGTGCTGTGGAGCGCGACTTTAATGACCTTGCCGCCAGGTACTATCTCAACCTTTGCGGCGACCCAAAGATTCGCGTTTCGCGTGATCGAATCACCGTGACCTTCGATCTTGCCAAAGAGGAATAGTGCCTTTACCGAGTCCACTCGGTACGATACAGTTATTGCAGTTAAAACGTACTTTTAAACGCAGGAGTTTCTTCATGGATTGCCTGAAGGTATCAAGCAAATCATCGCCCGCGTCCGTTGCCGGCGCCATCGCCGGCATGGTCAAGGATGGTGTACCCGTCAACATCCAGTGTGTCGGCGCCGGTGCTGTCAACCAGGCCATTAAGGCCGTGGCTATCGCGCGCGGTTTTTTGATTCCAACCGGTTTTGATATTTCCTGCGCGCCCGTGTTCTCCGACATCCTCATTAACGGGGAGTCGCGCACGGCCATCCGCCTTTCTATCTACGTTCACCAGATCAATCGAGCTGCTATGGATAACGTCGTCATGGATGATGTTAAACCTGTGGCATAGCTTCTGCTTGCCTCGATTCGCCTCCCTTCCATCGTTAGGACTTATGCACATGGACCAGCGTTCCGTACGCGATATTCTTGCCGGTAAAACCTACTTTATCCGCACCTTTGGCTGCCAGATGAATCAGCACGACTCTGAGCGCGTGAGCGGTCTGCTCGATTCGTATGGTTGCCTCATGGCGCTCGATCCCGAGCATGCCGATATTGTTGTCTTCATGACATGCTGCGTGCGCGAGGCCGCCGATACTCGCCTGTACGGTCAGTGCAATTCCTGCAAAAGCCTGCCGCCTTCGCCTTCGGGCAAGCGTGTGGTTGCCGTGGGCGGCTGCATTGCGCAGCGTGATGGCGAGGGCCTGCTCACCAACGTCGATAACGTCAATGTTATCTTTGGCACGCATTCCATCGCACATGTGGCCGAGCTCATTGCCGAGGCGTTCCTTGATGGCAAGCGTCATATCCGCACCAATGAACACGAGGACACGGATGCTATGAGCATGCCGTGGCATCGTGAGACCCAGTATCACGCCTGGGTCCCCATCATGACGGGCTGCAACAATTTCTGCACCTATTGCATCGTGCCGTATGTGCGCGGTCGCGAAAAGAGCCGTCCTTTCGATGAGATTGTCGACGAGGTGACCGGTCTAGTACGCCAGGGCGTGCGTGAGGTTACGCTGCTGGGTCAAAACGTCAACTCCTATGGTCGCGATCTGTTTGGCAAGCCGCGCTTTGCCGACCTGTTGCGTGCCGTGGGCGATACGGGTGTGGAGCGTATCTTCTTTACCTCTTCTCATCCTAAGGATCTGCTGCCCGAGACCATCGACGCCATGGCCGAGACGCCCGCCGTCATGCCGCAGCTTCACTTGGCCGTTCAGTCGGGCTCCACGCGTATCCTCAAAGAGATGAATCGCCGTTATACACGCGAGGACTATTTGGGCTTGGTCGATCGCATTCGCAACCGTATGCCCGATATCGCACTCTCGACCGACATTATCGTTGGCTTCCCGGGCGAGACTGAAGAAGACTTTGAGCAGACGCTCTCACTTGCCGAGACGGTCCGCTATGCTCAGGCCTATACCTTCATCTATTCCAAGCGCGCCGGTACCCCGGCCGCAGAGATTGACGATCCTACGCCGCATGAGGTTATTCTCGAGCGTTTCAACCGCCTGGTTAAGGTTATCGAGACCACGGCACACGAGTATAACCAGGGTGAGCTTCATACTGTGGTGCCGGCGCTCATTGAGGGAACGAGTAAAAAGAACGACGCGGTCCTGCTGGGCAAGAGTCCCAAGAATCAGACCGTGCATGCGCCTATCCCCGAGGGTTACAGCATCGATCAGCTTGTTGGCAAGATCGTTGATGTTGATGTCGACGTTGCCAAGACCTGGTATTTGTCCGGCTCCGTTGTGGGCGAGCCGCGCTAATGGTTTCTCCCGAGGCAGGTCTTTCCGCCGTTGCGATCGTCGGTCCGACGGCGGTTGGTAAGAGTGCTGTTGCCGACCGTTTGGCAGCTCGTCTTTCGTCCGAAGTGCTGTCGTGCGATGCGATGCAAATCTATCGCGGCATGGACATCGGTACCGCAAAGTTGGCGCCCGATGAGTGTGCGGCGCCGCTGCGTCTCGTCGACATTGTAGAGCCGGGTGTGGCATATTCTGCTGCGCTTTATCAGGCTGACGCTCGCGCGCATGTTGAGCGTTTGCTTGGCGAGGGCCGCCTACCGGTGTTTTGCGGGGGCACAGGCTTGTATCTCAAGGCCGCCCTGGATGAGATGGATTTTCCCTCGGGCGAGCTTGAGGACGATCGTCGCGCGGGGTATCAGGAGCTTGCCGAGCGTATTGGCGAGGAAGAACTGCATGCCCTGCTTGCCGAGCGCGATCCAGAATCAGCTGCTGTTATTCATCCGCATAACGTGCGGCGTGTGATTCGCGCGCTCGAAATGCACGATGATGGCGTTTCCTATGCGCAACAAAAGTCGCAGTTTAGTGTTCCGCGCGAGCATTATCATGCGTTATGGTTTGGCCTGACGCGAAATCGCGAGGTGCTCTATGAACGCATTAACCTACGTGTCGATGTGATGTTTGAGCAGGGTCTTGTTGATGAGGTTCGCGGTCTTATGGACCAGGGGCTGGGAGATGCCCTGACTTCGATGCAGGCAATTGGCTATAAAGAGATCATCGATGCTTTCAATGGCGTGACGAGCATGGATGAGGCTCGCGAACTCATTAAGATGCGTTCGCGTCGCTATGCCAAACGTCAGCTTTCGTGGTTTAAGCGCGATGACCGTATCGCGTGGTTTGATATGGATGAATGTACGATCGATGAGGTCGTTGCTGATATCCTGCATCGTATTGAGGCTGCCTAATGGCTCGTTTCCCCCTTGTTCCCACGGCACCCGAGCCCGAGCGTGCCATTTTGGTTGGTGTTGAGTGGCGCGACAATGCATGGCCACTCGATCGATCGCTCGATGAGCTGGAGCGCCTTGCCCACACGGCTGGTGCCCAGTGCGTGGCTCGCTTGTCTCAGCGTTTGGTAAAGCCGTATCCCAAATCATTTATCGGTTCCGGTAAGGTAGAGGAGCTGTACGGTCTGGTACATCGCATGGATGCCGATGTCGTTATTTTTGACGACGACCTGACGCCCTCGCAGCAATCCTATTTGGAGAAAGCCGTGGGCGAGCCGGTAAAGATTATCGATCGTACGGCACTGATCTTGGATATCTTTGGCCTGCATGCTCAGACGCGTGAGGGACGCCTACAGGTACAGCTGGCGCAGCTTCAATATCTGTTGCCTCGTCTGCGCGGCATGTGGAGCCATCTCGCCAAGGAACAGACGCGCGGCGGCATCGGCTCACGCTTTGGTCAGGGCGAAAGTCAGCTCGAGGTCGACCGTCGCCTCATTCGTAATAAGATCGCTGCGCTTCGTCGTGAGATCAAGCAGGTTGAACAGCGTCGTGATGTTCAATCCAAGAGTCGTATTGAGTCACCGGCGTTTCGCGTCGCGTTAGCCGGTTATACCAATGCCGGTAAATCGACGTTGCTCAATCACCTGACAGGCTCTACGGTACTTTCGCAGGACAAGCTGTTTGCTACGCTCGACCCGACGACGCGTTCGTATCGCCTGCCCGGCGGTCGCGGAATGACGATTACCGATACCGTCGGCTTTATTCAAAAGCTGCCGCATGGTCTTGTCGATGCCTTTAAATCGACGCTGTCCGAGGTGTTGGGTGCCGATCTAATTCTCAAAGTCGTAGATGCGTCTGACGAGGACTATGAGCGACAGCTGGAGGCTGTCGACCGCGTGCTTGATGAGATCGGCGCCGGAGAGCGCCTAACGCTGACCGTATTCAATAAAATCGATCTTCTCGATAGCGTTGATCGATTAAGTTTCCGTCGTCGTTTTCCGGAAGCCGTTCTGTTCTCGGCCCAAACGGGCGAGGGGCTCGACGATCTCGTCGATCGCATTGCTCGCGAGGCAGCTGCCACCGATGTACTGCTTTCAGCCGACATTCCATATCGTGAAGGTGCGCTCATTACACTCGTGCATGAGCAGGGGACCCTTTTGCATGAGGAATATCTTGAGGATGGCGTTCGTATTGTGGCGAAACTGCCGGCTCGTGTCGCACCGCGGCTCGAGCGTTATCGCACCGAGTAGGCGAGCTCCAAAATGCCCAGTATAATGGGCTGATGCAGCAGATAAAAGGGTAGTGCATAACGTCCAAGGCTGGCGAGCGCCGGCAGGGAGTTGGCGTAGGCCCAGCTAGGGACGGTCTTATCGATTCCCTGCGCTATATGTGCGGCGAAGTATCCTGCAAGATACATAAAGATAAACGGGATGATGGGGTAGTAATCACCTGAGACAAACCCAGGGCTCGGAAATCCCAGCCACGCCAGGTAGGGGACAGGGTAGATTGTTTTGGGGATGCTCCAGGTGAGGGCGAACATCACAAGGCATAGGGACATGCCCCATCTCGCTGATATCTTTTTAAGGACGGGATCGGTCAACGCCACGATGCCGGTACATGCGGCCATGCAGTAGATGATGCCAAAATTAACCGAATCATCGACTGAGACAAGTGTTGTTGCCAGCCAGACGACGAGTGCTGCTAAGGCGTATTTGGCGGCACGTTTGATATTGTTGCGCGAAAGAGTGCACATCCAACCCGCGATAAACAAGAATACCCAGCTGATGCTGGCGCGCCAGATGTCTTGAAAGACAGTCTGGGTAAACCAGGGCATATCCCAACCGTACAGGTAGGCGAGATCGTAGCAAGCGTGAAAACCTGCCATTGAAATCATCGTAAACCCGCGGACGGTATCAAAGATGGTGATGCGTTTTTGCATTACGAGAACCGGCGCATCAAGCCGACGACTTTGCCCAAAATAACGGGATTTGTTGCATAGATAGGCTCCATGGTGTCATTCTCAGGCTGTAGGCGTACGCGTCCCTGCTCCTTGTAGAACGTCTTGACGGTCGCTGAACCATCAATCATGGCCACGACGATTTCGCCGTTCATGGCACTCTTTTGTTCACGGACGATGATGTAATCGCCATTGAAGATGCCGACATTGATCATTGAGCTCCCATGCACCTCAAGGATAAAGGAACCCTGATCAGTGGCGATTTCGGTCGGGATAGTAAAAGTGTCTTCGATATTCTGCTCGGCCAGAATGGGAATCCCAGCCGCGACGCGACCAACGAGCGGTAGCGAGACCGTTCCGCGAGGTGCGGTGGGCTCGTCAGATTTAGAAATTGAGACAGAGGAGCCGTCCTCGTTAAAGAGTTCCAGGGCGCGCGGTTTGGTGGCATCGCGCTTGAGCAGCCCGCGCGCCTCCAAGGCAGATAAGTGAGCGTGCACGGTGCTGGGGGAGGAAAGGCCCACGGCAGATGCCATCTCGCGCACACTGGGCGGATAACCCTTCTCCTGCTGATATTCCTTGATGAAGTCGTAAATTTGCTGCTGACGCTTGGTAATTTTGCGAGCCATCAGGGCATCCTCTCTACCCATGTCAAACAAATGTTCGAATTTTGCTTGACAGGAACAACTGTTCGAAGATAATAATAACCGAACATTCGTTCTCGCGCTAGACATTTTTGTCCGCGCGGCTTGATAAAACTGTTCTCAGCAAAACACGCGAGAGGAGAACATGATGAACGCAACGAATATGGTCCAGGGAAACCTTGCCCTTAAACTCGAGACGCCTGCAGAACCCACTTTTACGGTTGTTCAGGGTGGCCGCTCCGGCTTTCAGCCTTTGACCGTAAAGTCTGCTCGCAATCAGCAGGCTGTAGTTGCGCCGGCCCGCGTTGCCCTGAAGGTTCCGACGATTGTCGCCGTTGCCGTTGCGCTTACGCTCTTCGTTGTCCTCGCTACGTCGGTCTTTAGCGCTCGTCACGCCGCGTATGCCGAGTCCGTTTCCAACGTTACCTACGAGACTATTCGCGTTCAGCCTGGTGATTCTCTTTGGTCGCTTGCCGAGGAATATCCTATCGAAGGCCTTTCCACGCAAGAGACTTCCGACATGATCCGTAACGTCAATCATCTGGAGCATGGTTCGCTCGCCGCCGGTGCGCATCTTAAGGTTCCTGCTCGTTCGTAATCATTATCGCGCTGCGCATGGTACCCTTGTTATCGTTTAAGAGGAGGCACCATGCGCTGTCCCAAATGTGGCAAGGCACATACCCGCGTCGTTGATTCCCGTATGCAGGAGTCAAATAACACCATTAAGCGCCGTCGCGAATGTTGTTCGTGTAACTATCGCTTTACAACGTTTGAGCGATGCGAAGACCCAATCGAGGTCATTAAGTCAGACGGAACCAAGCAGCGGTTCGATCGCAATAAGCTGCTCGTCGGCTTGATGCGCGCCACCATCAAGCGTGATATCGATACTAAGAAGCTCAATGAGATTATCGACGACATCGAGGTCGAGCTGCGCTCTCGCACGCTGACGGCCGTCACGTCCCATGAGTTGGGTGACATGGTGCTCAAGCGCTTGGCCAAGATCGACAAGGTGGCCTACATCCGCTTTGCCTCGGTCTACCGCGATTTCAAAGACGTCGATGAGTTTCTGCAAGAGCTCGACAAGCTAAGGTGATTCCATGTCCAACATTACCGTCAACATAAAGCGTCTCGACCCCACCGTCGAGCTTCCCAAATACGCCCATCCCACCGATGCCGGCTTGGATTTGCGCTCCAACGAGGACTGCGTCCTGAAGCCCTTCGAACGTCGTCTGGTCTCTACTGGGCTGGCCATCGCCTTGCCCGATGGCTACGCCGGCTTCGTCCAGCCCCGCAGCGGCTTAGCCATCAAGCAGGGCCTGTCTATAGTTAACACGCCGGGCCTCATCGACGCCCACTACCGAGGAGAACTCAAGGTTATCCTCATCAACCTGGACCCCTCCAACAACATCCAAATCAACAAAGGCGACCGCATAGCCCAACTCGTCATCCAAGAAGTCCCCACGGTCAACCTCATAGAGGTAGACGAACTAGACAAAACCGACCGAGGCAACGGAGGCTTCGGCTCCAGCGGCGTCGCCTAGGGGTACTCGTATCCCTCCCGCCCGGGGCTTACCTATATCATTCCATGCTCAAACATTCTCGCGTCGCTTCGCTCGCTGCGAAACTGCGCGTGGAACGATATAGGTAAGCCCCGGGCGGGCGGCTACTCGCTTGAAACAATATTTACTTTTCTAGTAAGTCGATGCGATAAAGGGAGGCTTATAGGACAAAATGTGTGTCCATGTTGGGGGCATCGGCGCAGGTCGATGCCCCTTTTTCAGCCGTTTAAATTCCGTGCTCGCTTTTAACCGCTCGGACAGAATGTGTGTCCGGTTGCCTATCGTTCCCGCAGGTAGATAACCTTTTCCGGAACCGTTAAATACCCTTTCGGAAGAGGTGCCCATGAAGGCCGTTTATTGCCCCTACTGCGGCGGTCGGACCAAGCGCAACGGCAGGACCTCATCGGGGTCCCAGCGGTGGAGGTGCACGGCCTGCGGCGCGTCGACGACGGTGAGGTACGACGACGCGGCGACGAGGCTGGACGAGTTCCTCGGGTGGCTCCTCTCCAAGGACTCCCAGGCGGCGATGCCGGGCGGCGGGCGGTCCTTCAGGCGCAGGACGGCC
>USCN01000040.1 GCA_900553165.1 uncultured Collinsella sp. | reverse complement strand
TGTCGTCGCTGGTGTCGGCGGGGACGCTGTTCACCTACCTCGACCCCGCCCTGGCCAAGGCCGGCCCGCTGCCGTCGACCAACAACATGATCGAGGGAGGGGTGAACTCGCAGCTGAGGGCCGTCCTGCGCAACCACCGGGGGCTGACGTCGGTCAAGCGCGTGAAGGCGGTGTTCTGGTGGTGCCACGCGCACTCGGGGGACGCGAGGACGGCGCGCGGGAAGCTCGCCACGATGCCGACCGACGCGGACATCGACTTCCTGTTCAGCGTCTACTCCGCCTCGCCGTCGCGCGAGGACGGAGGGCCGGAGTGGGGCGACAGGGCCGTGTAGGAGGACCTCCACCACAGGGACCCGTACCCGTTCTGGCTGGATTAATGGATGGAAACGGGTGTTCTATCGGGACACACATTTTGTCCTATAAGCCTAAAGGGACGCCTCCTTTGTCGCATCGACTTACTGTATTTATATTTTCTGGTTCCCCTTTTCAGATTCTACTGGTGGGGAATCTGGTATAGCCGCTAGTACGTTAACGCAGCTTACCTGTGGGAGGCCCCTATATATCGTCCCACGCGCAGTTTCGCAGCGCAGCGAGAATGTTTGAGCATGGGATGATATATAGGGGCCTCCCACAGGTAAGCGGACAGTCCAATGCTAGCGGATATGCGCGGGTTTTCCGCCCCAGTAGAAGCGGCAGAAGGCTCGTTTGCGCTTTTGGGGTTTGCCTACGAGCTCCATGGTTGCGATGGCTATATCTTCGGCTGCGTGGGGGCGGCGTAGTACTTCGCCGTTGATGAGTAGGGCTTTGAGTGATTCGGGATGATCGTGCAGATGGCGCAGGGTTACGATGAGTTCTCGTGCGGTGGTGACATGCATGCTGGCGCCCATTCCGGTGAGCATGGTGGTGTTGGCCTTTTCTTGACCATATGATTTGCCCAGCAGGATCATCGGCAGATGCGCGCATAGGCATTCGGTGACAGTGAGTCCGCCCGATTTGAGGATTGCCAGGTCGCAGCCGTGCATGAGGGCTGCCATATCGTCCACGTAGTCCAGAACCGTGACGTTTTCGAGCTTCATGGCGTCGAAGAGCGTCTTGAGGCGGGTGGCGTATTCCTCATCCTTGCCCGGCAAAAAGACAAAGTGCATGTCCTCGAAGCTGCGCAGGAAGGGGAGTGTGCGGTCCATCTCCGCGCGAAAGCGAACGTACGGTTGAGGCAAACTGGCACCGGCCATCACCAACACAACGGTCTTGTCAGCGGGGAGATTGAACTTCTCGAGTTCTTCCTCGCGATTGTAGTCCGTATCAAACCCGGCGCGAATGGGGATGCCTGTAATGCGGATTTTGGTCTCGGGAACTTTACGGGGGCGAAGTGTCTCGGCCATAAATTCGTTGGCTACGCAGAACAGATCGGTGTCCTTGTGGGGCCAAAAGCCTTCGACTTCATAGTCTGTTGGTACGCAGATGACGGGATAATCGATACCCGTGATGACGCGGGCACCCACAGCGACGTTGGCCGCCGTGATGTGTGTTGCGACCACGGCTATGGGCCTGCGGGTGCGGACATATTCGTTGAAGGCAGGGAACATAATACGTGACCATGCCGTGCCTCCGCCCCAGAGCAGATGTCCCGTAAACGTGTATCGCCAGGTTAGGTCATATATGGGACGCGTGGCGCCGGTAAACGAAGCTGCTGTTTTATTACCATCGAACCTAATACGTCCAAAATCGAGGATATCCAGGACTTCGATCTCAACATCCTCAGGGATTCCCTTGGTGCCGCTGATAAGGTCAAATGCTTGTGCAATCGCGTTGGCGGCGGCTTTGTGGCCCGATCCAACCGATGCGTGCACGATGGTTACTAGGGGTTTTTGTGCAGGTGAAACGGTCATTTGCTCCGGTTGGGGAGTAGCTTGCATGGGCAGGGGAGCGCAATTGCTCGTCTGCATTTGATCCATCGATAACTCCCCTTCAGCTTTGTTACGCGATTTATCATTGTAGTGCATGAGTGTCATGTTCACGTAAATTTGGGTATGAGCGCAAAGAACGCCAATCTTTCGACAGGAGGTCTCTTCATGACTACCCATCAGCCGATCGATGTTGCTATTATCGGCGGCGGCCCTGCGGGCTATGCTGCAGCCATTTACGCGGCGCGCGCCAACCTAACGACGACCGTGATTGAGCAGGGCATGTCGGGAGGACAGATCGCCACAACCAATGAGGTCGAGAACTATCCGGGCATTCCGCTACTGAGCGGCGCTGAACTCGGTGAGCGATTCCAACAACATGCAGAAGGCCTAGGGGCTCAGGTTGAATGGAGCATGGTGACGGGTGTCGATTACGATGCCGGCTCCAAATTGTTTACCGTTCATCACGATGTTGGTGATACGACGGCTAGGAGTGTTATCGCTTGCATGGGTGCCACGCCGCGTCCGGCAGGTTTCGCTGGCGAGGATACGTATCGCGGTCGTGGCGTTTCGTATTGCGCGACGTGTGACGGCATGTTCTTCCGTGGCAAACAGGTCTTTGTAATCGGTGGTGGCAATTCGGCATGCGAGGAAGCTCTGTTCTTGTCAGAAATCGCCAGCAGCGTGACCATCGTTTTGCGCCGCGATCAGTTCCGTGCCCCCGATGGTGTGGTTCAAAAAGTTCTTGCAAAAGATAATATTTCAGTTAGGTACCAAACTAGTATTGTGGAGCTCTCGGGCGAAGCCATGCCAACGACGATTACCTTTAAGGACAATGCATCCGGTGAGACTCATACCGATTCATTTGAGCCCGGCTCGTTTGGTATCTTTGTCTTTACCGGGACGCAACCCCATACCGAGCTTGTTGAGCATCTAGTCGATCTGGCGCCTGATGGCGGCATTCTGACTGATGAATCCATGGCGACCCGCACGCCAGGTCTATTTGCCGCTGGCGACATCCGTTCCAAGCTTTTACGTCAGGTTGTGACCGCCGTTTCTGATGGAGCCATAGCGGCAACCAGAGCATACGCATTTCTCCACGGATAAGTACGATAATATATCTTATGTAAGTTTGTTATCAATTAACTAAATGGCGGGACGATGCATCAGTGCACTGTCCCGCCAAAATTCTTGCCGGCTATGTGGTATGCAAAACCAGATGACCTAGAATACAATATAGAAGATGAACGGAGGACCTTTATGAACCACGTTAAACACGTTATTCCAATGTCTGATTCGTCGGTCAGCATTAAGCCTGAGGATATTCAGCCCACTGTGCTGCCCGATGCATTTATTCAGTCCGATATCGTGCGCAAACTCAATACGTTGAGTCTGCCGCGCTATGACCAGTTGCCCAATGTGACGCTCTACCGCGACCAGGTCATTGAGTATGTTGCGCTGTGGATGGAGCCGCTGTCCATTTGCGTTGAGCAACCTATCATTACGCCATCGATGATCAATAACTACGTAAAGGTTGGCCTGGTGCCTGCTCCGGTCAAAAAGCAATATGGCCGCGAGCAAATTGCCCGCCTGATCGCTATCTGCATCTTTAAGCAGGTGCTACCTATTGCTGCGGTGCAGGCACTCTTTAACATTCAGCGTTTGAGCTACGATGCCCCGACGGCCTTCGACTATGTGGTTGATCAGCTCGAGGCATCGATTCGTTCGGCGTTTTCTGTCGAGCAGACGCCGGTTCCCGATACGGCGCATCAGGTTACGCGTGAGTCGCTGCTTGTGCGCAGTGCGGTTTCCTCCTTCGTTTCGAAGGCTTACTTGATGAGCTATCTCAAGTTCAACGGCTTTAATAGCTAGCCGACGAATAAAACGGGCGGGACAAAGAGCCATCTGTCGCTTTGTCCCGCCCGTATTTTGCTTGGTTGGACTTTATTTGCCTGAAGCTACGCCCATGCCGTAGCCGATGATGAGGCCGTGCATCTCGGCGTAATAGGAATCCAGGCCGTTGCAGGGCATGATGATGGTCTTGGAGCCGGGCCAATGTTCGACTATGCGATCAGTAAGCGCCTGGGCTCCAGCTTCGTTCTCAACGTGATCGATGATGACCTCACCGCCCGTAAAGCCCTCGGCTTCCATAGTGTCGATGATCTTGTTGAGCATCTTCTTTTCGCCACGCGTGTGCCCGACGAGTTCGATTTTACCGGCCTCACTCGCCGTGCCCAAAATGCGGATATTGAGCTTGTTGGCAATGACGCCGGCTGCCTTAGGGATACGTCCGGCTTTGGCGAGGTTTTCGTAATTGCACAAACTGAAGAGGATTTTGCTGTTCTGTTCAAGGCTATCGAAGTATGCGCAGGCATCCTCGAATGAGACATTCGGATTGCTTGCAAGATAGCGGTCGAACAGCAAGAAAATGAGGTCCATTTTGCCGCCAGCTGCGCGTGAATTGACTAGATGAATCTGTCGGTCGGGCTCCTCGGCAAGAACCATATCGCGAGCCGTGGCTGCCGCGTTGTAGCTGCCCGACACGCCCTCAGAGATCGGCATGCAGATGGTCTTGTCTGCCAATTTGAAGAGCTCGGCCCACTCCCCTACGCTGGGACAAGCGCTCGAAGAAGCGTTCGTCTCCGCCTGAACAGCGCAGTTGAGCTCATGAACATCGAGCGAAAGGTCATCGACGAATTCATGCTCCCCCACTCGAATTTTGAGGGGCGCAAATGCAAAGGTGGTATGGGGCGCGGTCGGTTGCCAATCGCGGAGGTTGCAGCTTGAATCGGAGATAAGTGCCCAGCTCATAGAGGGTCCTTTCTAATCGTTCCCATTCAATTATAGCCATCTTGCAGACCGATTGGGCCGCTATCTAGTATTCAAAACTAGATAGCGGACTGCACTAAAGGCAAAAGAATGGACCCCATGACTCAAAGCCACGAAGTCCATATCCGTTTGCTTTATCTGAATACTTAGTAGCGCACGAAAATGTAGTTGTTGTTCATGCCGGCGGCAACGGAGCTGATGATAACACCCGTGTTGTAGTCAGAAGCATGAATCATCTGACCACCACCGATGTAAATGCCGGTGTGGTACGAGTTGACCACAACGTCACCGGGCTGCGGATCGGACACACGCGTCCAGCCCATAAAGGTACCCGTGGTGCCCAGGCGGCAATAACGACCAGTGAGGCAATAGCTAACAAAACCAGAGCAGTCGAAGCTGTTCGGGCCAATTCCGCCCCAGGAATAAGCGCAACCAAGCTTACTGTATGCACGCGAGACAACAGAACCGCCGTCGACGGACTGGCTCGGAGCAGAAGGCGTCGGAGCCGGAGCAGGCGTGGAGGGCTGCGGCGTCGGAGCAGGTGCCGGCGTAGGAGCCGGAGTGTTGCCGCCCTGGTTGTTGTTATTGCTGGTCTGGCCACCGTTGTTGGTGTTCTCGGTCGTACCGGCAGTCTCGTTGCTCACCGTGGCCTTCTCGGCGGTGCTGGCGTTGATGCCAGCCTGCAGCGCGGCGTTGGCCTCGGCTTCTGCGGCAAGCTCGGCCTGCAGCTGCGAATCCAGGGAGTTTACGACGTTCTGGGCTTCAGCCTGCTGCGCGTTAAGCTCGTCGACCTTCTTTTGCGTGGCGGCGACGTTCTTCTCCTGCTCGGCCTGCTTATCGGTGAGCTGCTGCTTAAGCTCCTTGACCTCTTGAATGGTCTGAGCTTGCTTATCGGAGACTTTGCCGTAGTAGAACAGACGGTTGAGCATATCGCTCAGGTCATCGACACCCGTCAGAACCTGAAGCAGGCTCAGACCGCCGGTTTTGTACTCGCCGGCGACATAGGTTGAGAGCTTGGCCTGACCATCGGCGATCTCCTGCTGCTTTTGCGTGATCTCGCCGGCAGTCTGATCGAGCGCCTGCGTCTGCGTGGCGAGCTCATCGTAAATCTGCTGAGTTTGGGTACCGATCTGCTCGAGCTTCGTACGAGCAGCGGCAAGGTCGGATGCGGTATCGGCGTAGGCAGGAGCCGCGAGGCCCAAGCCCAAAACACAAGCGAGGGTTGCCGTAGCAGCGCAGCGTGCCATGTTTTTATGCGTGTTTGCTGTGCGCATGTAGCTTCCTTTCCAGTAACTAAGGGTAACGGCTAGTCCACCGTCACCAGGCTAAAGAGCTCCACATCGTCATCAGACGGCGTGAGCTTCTCGCGCGGGTTGAGAAACGCAAGCTCAAGGATACAACCGTAACCGACAAGCTTTGCGCCCATATCTCGCACCAGTTTACCTGTTGCCTCGACGGTTCCGCCCGTCGCGACCAAGTCGTCCAGAATCAACACGGTATCTTTAGAGCTGATAGCGTCGGCATGGATCTCAATTGAATCGGTGCCGTACTCGAGCTCGTAGCTCTGGCTTACGGTCTCGCGCGGCAGCTTGCCCGGTTTACGTGCGGGAACAAAGCCGGCGCCAAGGGCTACAGCCACCGGTACGCCAACCATAAAGCCGCGAGCCTCGGGACCCACGACCCTGGTGATTCCCATGCCGGCAAAGTGCTCGGCGAGGGCATCGGTCATGGCTTTGAGCGCCTCGGGATTGCCAAAGAGCGGCGTGATGTCTTTAAAGATGACTCCGGGCTCGGGATAGTCGGGGATGTCGACGATTTGAGATTCGAAGTCGTACATTACATGACCTTTCAATGGGTTGCCGAAATTTCAGCAGCGGTTATTTGCCCGCGGTGGCGGTGCCGGATTGCGAAGGGGCGACGACCTTGAGCGGCTTTACGAGAGAATCCTCGTGCGAAGCCGGTGCGGCTGTCTCTTCGTTTTTGGCCTTGGTGGACTCGGAGCGAGTGATTTCCTCATCGAGTGCATCGATGTCGGCGTCCTCGACCACGGCGTTGAGCGACTCAAAAACGCGGTTCTTGAGCAGCGCAGTGTGCACACCTTCCGTCAGGTCGTGAAGCTTCTTAAACGCACGCTCGAGCTTGGCGTCGCGCTCGTCATCGGAGGTATCCATTCCGAGCATGCTCACGAGCACCTGCTCAAACATCGAGGACTCGCGGTTGGCGGAAGACACGTACTGGCGCAGGTTGCGCGGCTCGATATGGAAGCGTGACAGCTCGGAGCAGTAGCGGATGATCGGGAAATCGCGACCATCGACGAGCTCACGATTCTGCGGACTCTTGATGATGCGAATGAGGTCGTTCTCGGCGAGCGAACGGATAAACGAAATCTCGACGCCCAGCATATCGGGAATGGTCTCGATGGGATGCAGCTTTTGCTTAGTCTCCTTGGGCTCCGTCTTGAGCGGAACATCGGACAGCAAGCCCACCTCGTAGGCGAGCGTTGACAAGTCCGTGGCGTTTTCCAAGCGCTGCTTAATCACGTTGAGCGGCATGTAGCGGGTCTTCTGCAAGTGCAGGATGACCTCCAGGCGATCAACGTCCTCCTTAGAGTACTGACGGTATCCCTTAGGCGTACGATGAGGGGTAATGAGCCCCTCATCCTCTAGAAATCTAATTTTTGAGTTCGAAAGATCGGGGTATGCGCCTCGAAGTAGGTTGACGACTTGGCCGATACTCAGATAGTTGCGTTCGGCCATGCCCTACTCACCGGTTTCGATGCGCTCCGGCGTGCTCTCGTGGTAGATGAGCGTAAACGTACCGATCTGAACGGAAGAACCGTCGTGCAGCGGGGCTGCATTGACAATGGCACCGTCGACCCAGGTACCATTGAGCGAGCCCAGGTCCTCGATGCGAGCGCCGAGGCCCTCGCGAATAATGCGCGCGTGGCTGCGCGAAACAGTCATGTCGTTGAGGAAGATGCCGTTCGCGGGATCGCGGCCGATGGTGGTCACGTCGTCCTCGAGCTCAAAGGCGGCACCAGTCTGCGGACCCTTGACGATGGACAGAACGGGGGCGGTGATGCGCACGTTGGCCATGAGGTCGGGAACGGTGACGTCGCTTGAAGGCACGCGGAATACGCAGGTAGCGTCAGCAGTCTTATCATTCTGAGTCATATTGTTAACCATGTTGTCCATGACAACCCCTAACTTATCGCGGACGTGCCGCAAATAATGAACCGTACGTAATCATACCCCAACGAATCAGTCTTCGATTTCAGGGTTCAGAAAGTCGATGTCCTCGTCCTCGGGATGCGCGAGAGCCTGTTTAATGGCCACTCCGCCCTTAATGGAGTAGATGACAGCCGTGAGCATGGAGAAGATCACGCCGCCGTACACAAAGAAGATGCCGAGGGGCACCGAGCTTCCGTTGAGGCCCGGGAAGGCCGTAAGGGTTGAAGGTAAAAGGTGCAGGCCGTCAACAACGGGGAACCCGAGCAGCATGAGCGAGAAGCCGGTCATGAGCAGCGCAGTGGCAATCTTTCCGGGAAAGACGACATCGATGGGGCGACGGTGATAATGACGCACGATAAGCGTGCCGATGCCCAGATAGATGTCGCGGCCAATAATGAGCACGCAGACCCAGATGGGCAGCTCTCCGCGGACCACCAGTCCCAGCACGCCGGTGAACAGCAGCGCGCGGTCGCAAATGGGATCCATGACCTTGCCGAGCCACGAGACCGTCTTAGTCATGCGGGCGATCTGCCCGTCCATCCAGTCGGTGGAGGCGGCAACGGCGTAGATAGCGATGGCGATGACGCGGTTGTTATCCGTCACAAACAGGTACAGAAATACCAGGGTGAGGATCAGGCGCGTAAAGGTGATGAAATTGGAGATCGTAAAGATCTTATTCGACGGGTAATCGGAAGTGCCGATAAGCTCCTTTTTGATCTTCTTTTTGATGCCCACAGGACTCCCCCGCTGGTTAACGACAAAACTTTCGATACTATACCCGTTCCGGCGATGTCTATCCAGCGCAGCCATAGAGAGTCCAGACATGTGGAGGGCGCCTCTGGGCTGCGCTGGATTCTGCATTTGTGTACATCAGCCTCCAAAAGCGACATTTTTCGGCATCTTTGGTGGCTGGTGTACACGTTTTGATTCGGTGATTATATCGATCGGGAAAGTTGTTGCTTTAAGCAAATGCGTGCGGGTCGAGATTGGCTGGCGCCAAAAGAGCCCAACGGCCGTTACGGCTTCGTTAGAAACGCGCCCCACCATGGATGGTGAACCCGAAAGGTAAGGCGCGCGGGCTCGGCGACTCGCCCCGCGCGCCCGGAAGAGAAAGGACGAACCCATGGGTTACATGCTCGAGACGCGCGGGCTCACCAAGCGCTTCGGCAGCGGCGACCAGGCGCAGGACGCCGTGGCCGACGTGAGCCTTCATATCCGCGAGGGCGAGGTGTACGGGCTGCTCGGCCCCAACGGCGCCGGCAAGTCGACAACGCTCAAGATAATCTGCGGGATGCTGCGGCCGACGGCCGGGGAGATCCTCTTTGCCGGGCAC
>USCN01000039.1 GCA_900553165.1 uncultured Collinsella sp. | reverse complement strand
TCGGCCTCGGGACGTGCCAGGCGCGTGCAGGCGATCTCGAGCACCAGGCGCACGTCGCTCGCGCCCCTCATCTCCAGTGCGGCATCGTCGAGCACCGTCAGCACACGGGCCAGGCGGTCGGCAGGATGCTCGCCAAAGGCAGCGGCCTCGGCAGCAAGCGCCTCGGCCTGCTCGGAGCCGCCCTCAAACAGCTCGGCACGGGCACCGGCAACGCAGGCAACGTACACGTCACGCACATGCGCCACCAGGTCGCGCGTCAGCTCCAGCAGGTCGTTTCCTTCCTCGACCTGCGCACGGATCAGTCCATAGAGCTCGGCAACATCGCGATCGGCAATGGCGCGGGAAAACTCGCCCAGAATCTGGTCCGAAACCTCGCCTAAAAGCGAGCGGGCGTCGTCCGCATGCACAGAACCGTTGCCAAAGACGCTCAGCTGCTCCAGCGTGGACAGCGCGTCGCGCATACCGCCCTTGGCATGGCGCGCCACGATAGCCAGCGCCTCATCGTCGTAATCGAAGCCCTCCTGCTCGCACACGTATGCCAGGCGACGCTCGATATCCTCGTTGCCGATGCGATGGAAATCGAAACGCTGGCAGCGCGAGAGGATGGTCTCCAGAATCTTTTGCGGGTCGGTGGTGCACAGCACAAAGATCACGTGTGCCGGCGGCTCCTCGAGCGTCTTGAGCAGCGCGTTGAACGCCGCCGTCGTGAGCATGTGGACCTCGTCGATGATATAGATCTTGTACTTGCCGCGCACCGGGGCAAAGTTGACGGAGTTGATGATTTCCTCGCGCACATTGTCCACGCCCGTGCGGGAGGCGGCATCGAGCTCGTAGACATCGGGGTGGTTACCCTCGGCAATGAGCTCGCACTCCTCGCAAGTACCGTCGGGCATGCAGCCGCTTGCACCCTCGGCGCGCGCCGCCTCGGCATTGCGGCACAGCAGCGCCTTGGCCAGAATGCGCGCCATGGTGGTCTTGCCCGTGCCGCGCGGTCCGCAGAACAGGTAGGCGTGGGACAGGCGCCCCTCGGTGATGGCGTGCTCGAGCGTCGAGACGATATGCTGCTGGCCCACCACGGAGTCAAAGGTGAGCGGGCGATACTTTCGGTACAACGATTCCATGGGTGCTCCCCCGGGTATACTGAGTCTTGTTGCCGCGGCGGCCATGCGGTCGCACGGCATACTGCATTCCATAATAACCCGTACGGCGAGCCCGCCGCGATAGGAGTCCAAAGAGCATGGCAGACGCAGAGAGCAACCTCGTTCCCTCCGAAGCAGCCGACCAGGTCGAGGTCGCGCTCGAGGAGCAGGCCGCAGCCGACGACGGCATCCTGTACCTCAACGAGTACCAATACGAAAACGACCTCGTCACCGACTTCGCCCGCCTGGTCGCCTCGCCCAGGCGTCGCGGCTCGCTGTATGTCGCCGCGGCAATTGCCGCGCTCATCGGCATCGGCATGCTGGTGGCCGGCGGCAACTGGATCAAGTTTGGCGTCGTCTTGATCGTATTCGGCGCCTTTTTGGCCTGGTGGAGCAAAAACCTGCACCACACCCTCGCCCGCGACTTTATCGACGCCGTTGAGGCCGACGAGTCCATGGGTGGCCGCTATCGCCGCGTCGCCGCCAACGAGGACGGCCTGATGGTTTGGGGCACGAGCGGCAAGTCGCAGTTCTTCCCGTTTGAAAAGCTCGACCACGTGCTCGACGGCGAGCGCATCTTTGTGGCCATGTTCGCCGACCAGGGCGTGACGATCCCTAAGGACACCTTTGTCCGCGGCGATGCCGAGCAGTTCGGTCCCTTCCTTAAGGCGCGCATCAACAAAAAGCTCCGCATCGAGACCAAACGCAAGAAGATGAAGGCAGAAAAGGCCGCTGCCGAAGCAAAACAGGGCGACAAGCCCCAGGAGACCAAGGGCAAGCAGCGCAAGCAGAAGAAGAGCAAGAAGAAGCGGTAGGCCGGCCGACACCGAAGGCGCCTCGTCCCGCGCCCGATTCCGGGCCGGGGCGCCTGGAATCGGGCGCG
Organism: uncultured Collinsella sp.; assembly: GCA_900553165.1. Taxonomy (GTDB): domain Bacteria; phylum Actinomycetota; class Coriobacteriia; order Coriobacteriales; family Coriobacteriaceae; genus Collinsella. Next base: position 7,327 of record USCN01000039.1, on the reverse strand, counting down.
CGTACCGCCAATGGACCCGTTTTGCCTTGCTCTCGAGCTATTTCACTTCAAACCTTAAGAGCCTCCGCTCCGGCAGATCGGTCATCTTCATCGTGTAAGTCCCGGGAAATGCTTTCTCAAAACGGACGGTCTCGTAACCTTCGAAATAGTCGTTGGTGTTCTGCATCATAAATGGGACGAGCAACTCGTTTTCTGCCCCAACCTCCACGGCAAACGCAGCAGAGCCGCCAAGGACCGGCATGGCTTGCGTTATCAGATCGGTATTGACTACAAAATCATAGTTTGGCGCAGACTCCGGGACCAGATGCCAAACATACGCTTTGATTCCACCGTCGATATTATCCCTATTTCTGACACGCATCTTTACGGCGATAACGCACGTGATGTCGGCATCCTTCAGTCTCGTTTTCGTATCCACGGTGCCATATTTTGAATAATCGTCATGTGCTCGTTTGAGATACTCGCGCGGCGTGAGCAACTCTGCCCCGTCTATGCAAAACGAATACCCATCAGTCACCACATCCTTCGACCCCAGAAACGCTCCATCCATCGAGAGCCATTCGCCCTCCGCGTAATATTTCTCAGGAATGACCGTCCGGTTCCCGTTAACGACGCTCACCCTCATGCCCGCAAGGCCGGCAGCAGCACAGCAAAAAAGCGCGAGCGCCGATCTTCTCGTCCACAGGGTCTTCTTCATCGCGCTCACGACCTTTCCCGAACTTTCACAACGGCACCGTCGCGCATGCAGTAAACCCGATCGGCCAGTTCCTCGAGCACCTCTCCGTCATGGCTGGACAGAAGGACCTCACGACCCGTTGATGCCGCCATCGCCACAACGCGCTTGAGCATTTCAACGCCCGCTTCGTCGAGGGCATTCGTTGGCTCATCGAGAACAAGCAGCTTCGGCTTCTCCATAATTGCCGCAGCTATCCCCAGACGCTGCTTCATCCCAAGCGAGTATGCTCGGAACTTCTTTTTTTCGTCTGCATCGAGCCCCACGAGCCGCAGGGCAGAGCGAATGTCCTCGGGGGTGGCAACGCCCTTGATCTGAGCGATGAGCTTCAGATTGTCGTAGCCAGACAGATATCCCAAAAAGGAAGGCGCCTCGATCAACATCCCCAGACTCGGCGGGAACGAGATGTCCGCCCCAAGCCTTTGGCCATCGATAGAGATTTCGCCTTCGGTAGGCTTGATCAACCCGCAAACCGCTCGCATGAGCATGGTCTTACCCGAACCGTTTATCCCCTGAAGCCCGACCACAGTCCCAGGGTCAACCTCGATGGACACGTTGCGCAGGACATCGTTTTTACCCATGCGCTTCGATACGCCCCTTACGATCACACTCATATCTTGTCCCCCTTTTCTATAAGGTCGGCCCTTCGAAACCACAGTCCACCCAACGATAGGCATAACGACATAAGCCCAATTGATGACAAGACACTCGAGCCCGCCGCGATTCCCTCTTTGACAATTCCACCCCAGCGCAACAGCATCAAGGCGTTACCCAATAGCGCCCAATGTCGTGCATATGCCGAGCAGATCAGGTAGCTCATTAAAACCACAAACGAGACTGACGACCCAAGCACAAACCCAACCGCTGCCTGCGCAAACGCAAGCGCCTCAAAAGCAAATAAGAGACCTATGAAAAACGGCAGCGCATCTGCCTCGGCAGCTTTGAGAAACCACGGCGCCAAATTAGCCAGTTGAAGCGACTCACCATGAATGACCGCGCTGAACGAGGAGCTCACCACCAAGCTCCAAATCACAACAGAGCAAACCACCACGAGCAGTGAAAATGCCGTTACTGCCGCCACCAAGATAAAACGCGAGACCCACCAAAGGGTTCTTGCCCGGCATCGAACAAGCGCTTGCAAACCAAACCCGTGCAACGATTCGGTCGGATAGTCGAGTGTTGTATAGAGAATAAGCAGAATGAGAAATAGCCATCCTAGCGGAGGCACAAACATGACCCCGGGCCTAGGCTCAAACGGAGCAGATCCGGCAAACACGAGCGCAAGATTATCCGCAAACCCCAAGGTATCCGTTCTAACCCCATACACAGAAGACAATCCGTAGGCGTACACCAAGTTCGCAACGGTCACTGCCGCAATTGCAATAAAAGTAAGGATGTTCTTCTTCAAAACGGTCCTCAGGTCCGCGGCGACCAGCCTAAACAGCATCAGACCACCTCGCGTCTTTTCCACGCCCCAGAAAAAGCCAACGAAGCAAGGGTCAATAATATGATTTCCGCAAAACCGGCTCGAATGTCTGGCCAGTTATTCAGCGATTCCGACCTGATGCTGTTGAGGATATTGCAGTTAAACCCCACACAAGCCATTACGCCGAAGATCCAGCCATTTGCAAAATGCCACGCAACCATTAGCAGATACGGGACAATTATCGCTTTGATTCTGCTACGAAACAAAATTGAGAAGCCAGTTACAGCCATGGATAAAGTCCCGAGCGTGACAGCATCGAACAGCGTGTATGCGAGCACATATGACAAAGGATGCGAATAAAATAGACCGGAGAAGTAGCTATGCAGGTAAAGTCCTACGTAAGTCGACTCATCGACCCGAGGAAGATACGCAGGAAAAAGCATCGAGACGATCAGGAAATTGACGAGCAGAGGAATGGCAGTCACTGTAAACGCGGAGAGGAAAGCAGACAGCATCTTTACGTTCACGTACGCCTTTCTGGAAACGCGCGTGCATATCTGCATGTCATAACCACTCAAACGCTCAAAGAGACACGACCAAGATCCAGCCAACATTGCAAGCAGGGGCAGTGCATAGAAAAACACCGACGCAGACAGTGGCGCGTTCGCGCTCACAACAATCCAGTTACCGAAGCTGCTTTCACGTGTTTGACCGAGATAATTTTCGGCTTGCACGCCAACGCCGTAACCAAAAGAAAGAAGGTTGTGGCGCTCTTTTTCCAAATTTGCCCACGGCTCCAGCGCGGCAGCTATTGCAACTGCGACCGCAATCAAGAGAGCAAGGATAAAAGCTGGACGTCTAATCGTTTTCGACAGTTCGTATCTTGCGAGCTTTTGGTTCATACGTCCTCCTCCCCCTTCCGACCCAGAAAGCCGGAAGGGAGCCATTTCAAACAACTATGCGGGAAGCTTGTGGAAATGCCCGACGCAGTCGGGGCTCCATACGCCAATAACAGTGCCGTAGCCAGACTCCGCCCATGCAGTCAGTCGCGCCGCAGATCGCCCGTTCTCACGGACGAGGTTATACATTTCCCACTGTCCCTTGTGATTCGAACGATACGTTCCCTGAGTACAATTCATGCTGCCGCTACCGCTTGTGTTATACGCACCGTCTGTATATAACCGAAGCGGATTTCCCGTATGGCCCTGGATATCCAGATAGAGCGATGAGGAATCATCCTTTTGACGGTAGCCAGTTGCACTCGTCCCGGCACATTGAAAACTAAATGCCTTATCGGCATTGTTCGTACAGGTCGTAATTCCCGTATCGGCGTTTTGAGTAATGCTGGAAACCTGAGAGGTGTCAAACTCCTCTTGTGCAAACGATGCAGCGGGAACCCCTAGGGACAGACCAGCTGCAATCACCAAGCCGACTCCGATTCGAGCAATAGCGCTCCTTGGCTTAATCATGGCCTTCTCCAATCAAAAGCGGTTAACAATGCGTCGACGCACGGCAACCTTCGCATGAATAGAGAAAGATGTCTGTAAACACCCGCTATTGAGTTGATTGCTCAGGCGTTTACACGTTATTTACCTGCGATAACAATAAAATTAGCTCCGCCTTATTCTTGATCTTCAACTGGCGGTAAGATGCAGACCGCAGCGCTTGCACCGTAGATGCAGCGTAACCGACATCCTCCGCAATGGCCTTTGTCGTTGCCCCCTCTGCCGTCATCAGCAAAATTTGCGACTGAACATCAGAAAGGGAGCGCGACGTAAGCAGGGCCAGCTGGCGCACGCGGGCCGTTTCGGTGGACCCGTTCGCCCGGTACTCCAAGACGGCCTTCTCGTCCTCAACCGAGCGGGCGAGCGCGATGTGCGTAACGAACATGGGCACAGACCAGCAAACAATCACCGTTGCCACGACGACATTGACAGCCGAACTTTGCCCCAACAACGACGCGAGGAACAACGGCTCGAAAACCGTCAGATCCTGCACCATATTGAGCAAGACAGCCCAAACAGGAGCCGTCGCCCCGAAGCAAAGCATCCATATCCCAAGCATTTTGCGCTGCGGACAGCTTCGCATCACTATATATGTGAGCAGCACCCCCGTCAGCACCGCAAGTCCATGGATTCGCCCCCTAGCGACCGCATAGATTAAGGCAACCATGCCCATTGACACCAACGGCACGATAGCCCGAGCATGGGCATGCACCTTAAACGGACGCAGCCCAACAGCGAGCGAAGCCGTAGACGCCACGCCGCAAAACAGGACCGGCACAGCCATCAACGGAACGCGTATGCACATCAATGCCGCGATATAGATAAAAGACCATTCCACAGCAGATAGCACCGCCCATACGTACGGGCTTCCGAGCCAAATCGCTTCACCCGCTCTATCCAGCGCAGCGCCACGATTCGCTTTTCCACCCGCGTAGCGTAGCGACAGAAGCAGTCCGAGACCCAATGCGTAGCTTAAGAGGGAAAAGGCGACAGCCCGCGAAACACCGGACCCCCAATCGCTATCCGCCATTACCAAGGGCCCCGCCGCAAGGAGGATAAAGAATAATGTGAGCAGGTATCGAAACAGCCGGCGCGTTCGAGCTGATGCCACTATATCGTCAGCATGCCGCTGCGGTAGCTCATGCCCTACAGTATCGCCCTCACCCGCAAACAGCGCCACGAGCTCGCGTGAGCCCGCAACCGACGCCTTCCCGTATGCTCGGTGAAGCGTTGTTCTCACCGTCGATGGCTTCGTATCCGTCTCCTTGGCAATTTCCGCCGGCGTTTTCCCTTTGAGCAGCAGTCGAACAAACTGCTCTTCTCTAGGCGACAGGGCAGGGGAAAACACCCCCGCATCGAATGTGTCGGACGCACAGGCGATATCCGAATTGTTGTCCCGTTTCCCCCTTAGCAACATGCATACGAAGGCAGCAGCGATAACGGACCCCATCGCCAGCAATGCAATGACCACGGCATCGCTTGCGAAGTATGCCGCCTCAACAGCCGGAATAAGACCAATAGGAACTGCTACGAGCACAGAACAGGCAAACACGTCGCGCCGCCCATGGCCAAAGGCACGAGGGCGGCAAAACGGCGGGGCCACAGTCAATGCGAGATAGACCAACGGAATTAAAAGCGCAAGGCCAATTGACGCGGCCGTTACAGGGGGCATCCCCCATGGCTCGGGAACGACTCTCCATGAAACTCGACAGCAAAACAGCAGGCAAGACATGACGGCTATTGTTTCTGTAAAAATCGCGTCCTGCGGGTGACGAGTTTCCCTTTCGTCAGTCCGTGTCGACCTCTGCGTCAAAGGAGAGTCCGCCGTGCCCCAAATAACATATGAGAGAAGCAGCGACCCAACAAAGCACGAGACACACGAAACGCCATGTAACAACCAAATCGGTGCAAACACGATTGGAATAGAGTCTCCGCGAGCATAGAAAGCCAGGTCGGCCCATTCGGGAACCGTTGCAATAACACCAAGGAAAACACCGATGGCACCGAGATGCCTCGGCCTTCTCATTCCCCCCTTGCATAGCGCAGCACCATGAACAAACGCCGCGAGGCATGCGCCCAGGATAACGAGCCAGGTCATTGCACCTGACGCTAGGCCGATTGAAGATGAAAACCGGTGATAAGGGGTGACCGCCATTACGACAAGCGCAATGGCGCAGGCAAATGTAGCAGAACGGCGGGAAAAGAGCATACGGCCTCCATAGCGTGTCATTATATCGCTCGAGCCGCTCGTTTATCTCTGTTCTCACACCAGCCAGCATCAATGATTCAGGCGAACTCCAATCCGCGCCAGATCACGGTCCGGCTTTTGTTCGCAGTCCCCACATCAAAGCGGGATGCGGTTTCCTTTTGGACGCCGGTTCGGAAAGCGCATCCCGTTCCAGGGCAATATTCTGGGATGCAGTTTCCGCAGCCCACCCCATTTGGAAAGCGCATCCCATAATTTGGCTGAAAACTGAGATGCGCTTTCCAAACGAGCCGAAACGGGCCGAATCGATCGGGCCACCTCGCATCCCGCTATCCTCGCCATCTGCCCGAGCGTGCTACACTAGCAGCATCTATGCCACCGCGAACGGCTCGGCCCCGCGCCCGCCGCTCGCAAACGAACTTTAAACGCACGAGGGTTGGCCATGCCGCTTTTCTCGCAACATACCGCCCGGTTCTCGCCGGACGTTCCTTTGGAGGGCACCAGCTCTCGCGAGCTGCTCAAGCGGTACCAGCCGCTCGAGACACTTGCGACCGGCGGTTTTGGCTCCATCGAGATCTGCCGCGACACGCACCTGCGCCGCCGCGTCGCCATTAAACGCATCCCCCTTATCAACGGTGCCGGCATGCCCGCTAGCGACATCATGGATGTCCTGCGCGAGGCGCACACTGCCGCCATGCTTCAACATCCCAACATCGTGCAGGTCATCGACTTTACGCACGACACAGCCTATGCCTACCTGGTTATGGAATATGTCGATGGCATGTCGCTGGCCGAGTTTTTGCACCGCGCGGACGGCCACTCACTTACCTTTGACGAGGCCGCGGCCATTGCCGATGCCCTGGGCCAGGCGCTCACCTTCGCCCACAGTAATGGCGTACTCCACCTGGACATTAAGCCCGCCAACGTGCTCATCGACCACTCGGGCAATGTAAAGCTCACCGACTTTGGCATGGCGCGGCTGTCGTCCGCCGGTGGCTTTGGCGGCTCACGCGGCGGCACCATCGGCTACATGCCGCCCGAGCAGCTCGATATCGAGACCGGCACGGTCGACGAGCGCGCCGATGTCTTTGCCCTCGCCTGTGTGATCTACGAGGGCCTGTGCGGCAGCGCTCCTTTTATGGCCGACTCGCTCGGCCGCATCATCGGCGGCGCCACCTATCCCAGCGAGCTGATACCACACTTTCCCCCGGGAGCCGAGGCCGCGCTCATGAGCGCGCTCTCCCCCATGCCGCAGGACCGCCCCAACAGCATCGAGGCATTTTGCGACCAGCTCCTTGCCGGTCTGGGCAGCGTGCGCGAAGGCCGTCGCAGCCTGGAGCAAATGGTTGGCGAACTTTCGGATGACGAGCAGGAGCTCGACGATATCGAGCCGTCGCACTACGAGGACGACACCATCGAAGTCGACCCCGCACTCGGCTGGGCAGGCACGCGCTGGA
>USCN01000038.1 GCA_900553165.1 uncultured Collinsella sp. | reverse complement strand
GGCGCGGCGGGCTGCGTGGTCAACTCCCCCGCCACCGCCGAGATGGTCGAGCACATCACCAACATCGCCGACATCCCCGTCATCGCCACGGTCGTTCGTTGCGACGACGATGCTCACGCCAAAGTGCGCGCCGGCGCCAAGATCCTTAACATCGCGGCCGGCAAGAACACGCCACAGGTCCTGCGCGAGCTGCGCGAGCACTATCCCAACCTGCCGCTCATCGCACCGGGCGGCAAGACGCCCGAGAGCATCCGTGAAACCATCGCCGCCGGTGCCAACGCCATCATTTGGACGCCGCCTTCGGCCCAGCAGCTGCAGACCGACATGATGCAGCGCTACCGCAAGATGAAGGAAGACGCCACGCCCGTCATCTCGCACGACGATGTACCCATTATCGACCAGGTTGCCGCCGCCGAGGTCAGTCAGGTCGAGAACATGAATCCCGACGTGCCGATTCCCGACGAAGTCATCGAGCGCGTTGCTTCGATCCACGATCATATCGAGGAGCGTCGCGCCAACCGTGGACTCAAGCCCTCGCTGCACGGCTTCTTCTTCCGCGGAAAGAAACGCTAGCAAAACATCTTGGCCCGCCCCACAAACGTGAGGCGGGCCGTTTTCGTTTGAGCAATCATGCAGCGACGTGATGGGGCAAATTAATCCACGCGCTTGTCGCCCATAAAGAAGAGCGCCACCGTACCGGGTCCGGTATGCGAGCCAATCAGAGTACCGATGTTATTGATCTCAATCTTGCCTTTAAGCTGCGGAACCTGTTCCTCAATCAGCGCCGCAACCGCCTCGGCATCCTCGCGGCACGCCGAGTGCGACATGATGCACTTACCCGAATAATCCGCACCGTCCTGCACGTGTGCCATCATGGTCTTAGCCATCTCGGAAATCGCGCGCTTCTTAGTGCGAATCTTCTCACGTGGCGACAGCCCACCTTCGCAATCGACCGTCATAAGCGGGCAAATCTTAAGCGCCGTGCCGATGATCGCGCTCGCAGCCGAAATGCGACCGCCGCGCAGGTAGCTCGACAGATCGGTCGAAAAGAACCAGTGGTGCAGGTTGAGTTTGTGCTCCTCGATCCAGGCGGCCGTCTCGTCGAGTGAAGCCCCGCTATCGCGCACGTCGGCGGCACATTCCGCCAGCAGGCCAAAGCCCGAAGACGCTGCCAGCGAATCGATGACGCGCACCTTGCCGCCCTGGGGATAGCGATCCGCGAGCATCTGCGCCGCAACGCAGGCCGATCCATACGTGCCCGAAATACCCGACGACAACGTCAGGTGCAGCACGTCTTTACCCTCGGCAACAAACGGCTCCCAAAACTCCTCGTACTCGCCCACGCTCACCTGAGACGTCTTGGGCATGGCGCCCGCGGCAATCTGGGCAAAAAACTCGTCCGGCGTAATCGACTGATACAGATCGTCCGTATAGACAACATCGTCGATCTCGTAATGAAAACACACGACGGGGATATTGCGCGACGCAAAGAACTCACGGGTTCGGTCGGCGGCGGATTCACAGGTCAGGACAAAATCACTCATATGAGGCTCCTTACTCATTGCTGCGCAAATTATCGCACAGTGAGCCTACATACGGTACATATGTCCACTATTTACCAAATCGAACCAAAAATAGCGAACATCTTTACCACCATCGTCTCCACCGGCCCCACGCATAAATATCTGAGAAAACACCCTCTGTCGTCTCCACTCAACCGCCATATCTACCTCAACTAAATCGATTTACCAAACCGTTCAGCCGACAATTCAGCCGCTGGCGCAAAATCGAAACAAAAGCGGCGCATACTGATAAACGTTTGACGCTGTTTATCAGTTTTACCAGCTCCATCGGAAGGTGTTTCATGGTCGCATTCGATCGCAACCCGCAAGACTTTAAGTATCTGCGCCTGCTGTCGAGACAGTTCCCCACCGAGCAATCCGCGTTTACCGAGATCATCAATCTCTCAGCCATCCTCAACCTGCCCAAAGGCACCGAGCATTTTATGAGCGACGTGCATGGCGAGTACGAGGCCTTTATGCACATCCTCAACAACTGCTCGGGCGTCGTGCGCGAGCATGTCGACGAGATTTTTGGCGACACGCTCACCTTTGACGAAAAGGGCGAGCTGTGCACGCTCATCTACTACCCGCACGAGAAGATCGAGCTGGTCCGCAGCCAGCGCGAGGACTCGCCCACCTGGTACAAAACGATGTTTGACCAGCTCATCATGGTCGCTCGTTCGCTTTCAAGCCGCTACACCCGCTCCAAGGTTCGTAAGGCCATCCCACGCGATTACGCCTACATCATCGACGAGCTGCTACACACGCATCCGGATGAGAACAACTATCGTGTGCGCTATCACGAGCGCATCGTGGAGTCCATCCTGGAGACCGCAAGCGCCGACGACTTTATCGAGTCGCTCGCCTCGCTCATCAAGCGCCTGGCCGTCGACCACCTGCACCTGGTGGGCGACATCTTCGACCGCGGCGGCGGCGCGGCCAAGATTATGGACCGTCTGCTCACCTACCATTCACTCGACATCCAGTGGGGCAACCACGACGTGGTGTGGATGGGTGCCGCCGCCGGAAGCCCCATCTGCATCTGTCCGGTGAGCCCGCCTGCATCGCCACGGTGCTGCGCAACAACCTACGCTACGACAACTACGAGATCCTGGAGAACGACTACGGCATCTCGCTGCGTGAGCTTGTCGCCTTTGCCGATGCCACCTACACCGCCGGTGAGTCCATCACCCCGCTGATCAAGGCCATCAACGTCCTACTCTTTAAGCTCGAGGGCCAGATTATCCAGCGCCACCCCGAGTTCGATATGACCGACCGCCTGTTACTCGACAAAATCGATCACGACACCGGCACGGTCACGCTCGCCGACGGCAGCGTGTGGCCGCTCACGACCAATGACTTCCCCACCGTCGACCCGGCGGACCCCTATTCGCTCACGCCCCAAGAGCAGCACATCATCGACAAGCTCGTGTCCGAGTTTGTCACCGCCGATCACCTGCATCGCCATATCGATTTCCTCTATTCCCACGGCTCGATGTACAAGGTCGCCAACGGCAACCTGCTGTTCCATGGCTGCGTGCCGCTCAACGAAGACGGCACCTTTAGCAGCATGAACTGCCTGGGCACCTGGCACGCTGGCCGCGATTATCTCGATTTTTGCGACCACATCGCCCGCCGCGCCTGGCGCGTGGGCGACCGCGACGCTCTCGACTGGATGTGGTACCTGTGGATTGGCTTTAACTCACCCGCCAGCGGACGCCTGGTGCGTACCTTTGAGCGCGCCTATATCGCCGACAAGAGCACCTGGGTCGAGCCGATGGACCCGTACTTTACGCTTACCAAGTCGCCCTCGGTCTGCGACGACATCATGCGCGAGTTTGGCGTCGCGCCCATGGCATGCTCACCGACCGGTCACATCATCAACGGCCACACGCCCGTTAAAACCACCAAGGGCGAGCAGCCCATCCGCGCCGAGGGCAAGCTGCTGGTCATCGATGGCGGATTCTGCCGCGCTTACCATCCCAAGACGGGCATCGCCGGCTACACGCTTATCTCGAGCTCGCGAGGGTGCCGCCTCAAGTCGCACCAGGCCTTTACCACCGTTGCCGAGGCGCTCACCCGCAACATCGATATCGAAAGCGAGACCAACCGCTTTGACGAGGCCGACCGCCGCCGCATGGTGAGCGACACCGATACCGGCGCCAAGATCCGCAGCCAGATCCAGGACCTACGCCAACTGCTCGATGCATATAGAAACGGTGCTATCGAGGAGCGCGCCTAGCTCCACCCGCGGGGATTGGCTAAACTTGCTGGGTTTGTCATCCCCACGGCGCCCCAGCGCCACCCTAAGGCAGGTACCATGCAAAAGCTCCTTGCGCAGATTATGAAGTTTGGCGTCGTCGGCGTCATTGCCACGGTCATCGACTTTGGCATTATGAATCTGCTCCACTACGGTCTGGGCCTCAACATCCTAATCGCCAACACCAGCGGCTTTATCGTCTCACTCATCTTTAATTACGTCGCCAGCATGAAGTACGTGTTTGCGCACAAGGAGGGCATGAGCCGCCGCCGCGAGTTCATTATCTTTGTCGTGCTGTCCATGATTGGTTTGGTGCTCAACGACGGTATCGTGCTGGCGCTCAACGCCGGTCTGGGGCTCGAAGCCAATATCGCCAAGATTTGCGCCACCGCGCTTGTCATGGTCTACGACTTTGTGACCCGAAAGATCTTCCTGGAGGGCGACGAGACCAAATAGCTCGACACCCCTGCAGCATTACGGCGCCCACGGACGACGCGCGCTCAGCGCAGTGGGTGCCGCTCGTTTACGGGCAAATTTTCAACGTTTGCGGATTAGCACTTGATAATTTGGCGAGTTCGTATAGTTCTTGGCAAAGACCTTACGTTTCCCTTGCAAAAGCTCTAAAGTATCCTCTGCTCGATTCATCAACGCATTGGATGTGATTACGTGCGCAAGGCACTGGCACAACCTCATACTAAGCAGTTCCTCAAGTTCGCTGTCGTGGGCCTTATCTCCTTTGGCATCGACTGGGGTATGCTCATTGCGCTCGTCGAGCTGTTCCACCTCGACTTTTTGATGAGCACCACGGTCTCGTTCATCACGTCCGTCGTGGTCAACTACTGGCTCAGCATGAAGTACGTGTTCGACCATCGCGAGGGCATGAGCCGCAAGCGCGAGTTCACGATCTTCACCATCCTGTCGGTGATCGGTCTGGGGCTCAACGACCTGTACATGTTTGTGGGTGTCACGTTTTTGAGTATCGGCTACCAGGCCATGAAGGCCATCGCCACGTTCTTGGTCACCTGGTACAACTACTTTAGCCGTCGCTTCTTCCTCGAAGGCGCTCGCTCGTAGTCGATTCGACATTTGCTTGAATGTATAGCCGGTTGGAATTCTCGTTCCAGCCGGTTTTTTATTTGTCGAGGTCCCCGGCGACCCAGTCCTCTACGCATGAAAAACGGGCAGCCCGGATGTTTATCCGAACCGCCCGTCTGGCGCGCTATGTCGAGGTCTCTAGCCTGTAACGTAATACCAGACCACGTTGTCGCCGTTGGAGAGAACGTAGTTGCTGCAGGCCGTCATAGGCGTTGTGCCGTTGACGGAGTACATCCAGCCGCTCGTGCCGCCGTACTGTTTCTCGGCCAAACCACCAATCGCAGAAACATACGTGCCGTACGATGAGCCGTGTGCGTTGACAGAAAGGCCCAGCGCGCACAGGGCATCGTAAACGGTGGCGCCTTCGTTAAAGGTAAAGGTGCCGCCAGAAGACACAGGATTGCCCACGGCGCTCGATGTGACCGAAGCCGTCACCGTTACGTAGTTGGGCTCCTGCGAGCCGCCCTGTCCGCCCGAGGGAGCGCTTCCGCCATTAGAGCTGGAGGCTCCATCAGACGACTGACCGCCGCCCGAAGAAGCACCGCCAGACACATTGGAAGTATCGCCGGCTCCCGTATTCTGGGCAGCGGATTTATCTCCAGACTTCTTGCCGTCCCGACCATCGGACTTCTTGCTATCCGAGCTTTTATCCGATTCCTTGTTTGAAGACTCGGAATCGTCCTTGGACTTGGACCCATCTTTTGCGTCATTCGATGACTTGGAATCCTTGGAACTGGCCTCGCCCGAAGTCGTAGTCGAGCCAGACGCCTTGGTGTCCTTGGTGACGACGCTCTCCCCCGTCACGGTCTGAATGATCCAGTCGATGGACCAGGCGCCGCTCTCGGAAGGATGGACGAAGCCCAGCGAGACGACAATCAGAATGGTGCACGCGGCAGTCAGAACGCCGAGGAGCGCCTTGCGGCGAGGGGCGGACGCCGCCGAAGCGGCGCCCTGTTGCTTTGCATCGTCGAACTGAATGAACGAGGAATCTGGTTGCTTGGGGTCAGCGTCCTTGGATTTATTGGACACAGCCCTCACCTACCGACGTTTGGTGAACACGAACACGCCGACGATGGCGAGACCGATGACGCCGGCGGCAACGCCAACAATGGCGAGCGGGTTGGTGCCAGTCTCCTGCTCGGAAGCACTAGAGGACTTCTTAGCAGTGGTCGTGGAAGCAGCACCCGTATCGGACTTGGAATCGGACTTCTTGTCGGACTTGCTGTCCTTCTTATCAGACTTCTTGTCAGACTTCTTCTCGTCCTTCTTATCGGACTTATCGGTGTCCTTCTTGTCGGACTTGTTGTCCTTGGTCTCGGTCTTGGTCGACACCGTCGTCTTGGTCGTCGGCTTATGACCCGGGGCGATAGCGCCGCCGGCCTGCTGGCCCTTCGTGCCAGAGCCGGAACCCGTGCCCGTGCCAGCACCGGAACCGTTGCCAGCGCCACCGTTGCCACCATTAGTGCCAGAACCACCATTGCCGCCAGGGTTAACAGCATTCTTGGTCCACTTGGCATACAGCGTCAGATCGGCCGTCACCGGCGTACTGAAGTCATACGCCTGCGTGCAAGCCTCATCGGTGAACCAACCGCCGAAAGTGTAGCCATCGCGCGTCGGATCGGCCGGCTTGACCAGCTTGCCGTCGGCCGTAGCAACAAACTTAGTGTCGCAAGCAGACCCGCCGTTGGAATTAAAGGCAACCGTCCAAGACTCAACAGCCCCGAGCTTGAACAGCGTACCCGAATCATTGATGTAGTAGAGGTTGCCAGAAGCATCGGCAATGACCGGAGAGTCACAGTACTGGTAATGGCCAGCCGCATCATAAATCTGCGTCGCCTCTGCGTCGCCAAGCGTATAGCGATACACGCCACCGCCAGCAGAGTAGTTGACGTAATCCTTGCTATCCGCGCTGTTCACGGTGAAGTACACATAGGTCTTGCCGCCCTGAACACTCACCAGCGGAGTAGCAGCAATACCGTTGAGGCCAGCCGGCAGCGCCTTGCCGTCGGCAGCAGCGACCATCGTGGTCTTACCCGTCTTCAGGTTATAGAGAACCAGAGCAGAGCCAGTAGCCGTCTGTCCGCCGACAATCAGATTGTCGCCAGAGACCGCCGGGGCGCTCATGTTATTCGTAAGACCCAGGTCGACCGTCTTCTGCTCGCTCAGCATGCCCTTCGCCGAAAGCGAAATCACATGGAGCTTTCCATCGTGCGTCATCTGATAGAAGGTCGAGCCATTGGACGGATCGGCGACGCAGTCAGCGTTCGCAAGGGCGCCGAGTTTCATGGTCGAAACGACATCGCCCGTCGTCTTATCAATGCACTTAAGCGTACCCGCGCTCGTAGGAACGATGGCATACTTATCCGTCAAAGCCGCACCAGTCCAGTAATAGCCCTCGGCAGGGTCGATGTTCTGCCAAGAAACTTCGCCCGTGGCAATCTTAATGCGCGCAAAGGAGCCGTTGCCGTAGGTCGCGTTGTAATTCTCGTCATACGAAATATCGACCGAGCCTACATAGACGTACTCGCCGTCCGAAACGACGGTGCAGGAGCTCTGCGTCAAGTCCGTCAAACCAGGCGTCAGCCACTTGCAGATCAGCTTGTCAGCAGTAATCGCCTGGACCGCACCGCCGTTGAGCGGAACGATGATAAGGCCATTGGTATAGATCGGACGAGAGGTATAGCTCACCTTGGAGGCAAGCGGCGCAGAGGCAACCTTTTTGCCCGTGGACGAATCGATCTTAATGAGCTCGTTCTCGGTCGCGATGTACACAAAGCCGTTAGCGATGACAGGTTCGCTGCAGTTGGCATACTGCTGGCCAGACTCGGCCTTCCAATCGAAGGCCCACTTAAGACCAGCGGCCTGCGCAGGCGTCTTGGCATCCGTTACGGTCGAACCGTTGCCACTGTTGCCGTAGCCGGCCCACTCGGTATCCCAATCAGGAGTCGTCGCACTCGGGTTCACGGCGATCTTGTCGGGATCGGGCATGGCCGAATCGTCGGTGGTATAGGCAAGCGTAACCTTATCGCCGCTCTTGAGCGTAATCTGATTGGCGCAGAGTAAGGAGGGCTCTCCATTGATATACAGATGCCAATATTTATTGGTCGCAGCATCCCAGACATACGGTTTGTGATCGAACGGCGAAGTAATGGAATTCAGGAACCAGTATGCACCGCTCTGGGAGGCGTTGTAATCAACGCTCTTCGCCTTCAGAACCGTCTCAATAAGGTCCTGGGCCGTAGAGCCTTCGGGCAGAGAAACATTGCTTGCCGAGCCCCAGCGAGTATTGTTGCCGTTGACATCGGGGCCGATAACATCGACAGACCCAAGAACCTGGCCAGGAAGGGCATCGGCGTCAGCACCATACATAAAGGTGACGGCATCGCCCTCATGGAGCTCGTAGGCACCGGCGCCAACGTCGGCGAGCTTGTACTTTACGTCGGACTTGCCCTTTACGTAGAAGCGCCAATAGCTATTGGTCGCAGCATCATAGCCACAATAGGACTCATCATCGAACGGCGAATAAATGCCGTTGAGGAACCAGCCCCAAGACGATTCGCCAGCATCGAGCTTAAGGCCGGTCTGCTCAAGGAGATCCTTGGCAGTAGAGCCCGCCTTGAGACTCGTCTGACCCGTCGAAGCCCAAACCTGCTGCTTGCCGTCCTTGTCCTTGCCAAGCACCTGAACGGAAGCATGGACAGAATCGGACGGCAACTGGTCGCCCCAGCCACCGTAGAACCACGTGACGGTATCGCCGGCATGGATGGTGACATTGTCCGCCGTATAGTCACTCGACTTGCCGTTGATAAACAGCTGCCAATAGGTCGAATAATCGAGCGGCGTACCCAGCTCAACACCGTTGTACTTAAGGCTCAGAATGAAGGAGCCCGCAGCAACGGCGTCAATATCATTCGCCTCAAGCGCGACCTTCGTAAGGTCAAGTGCGCTCGAGCCGGAGGTCACCACATACTGCGCGTTATCGACCCAAGTCTGAGTCTTGCCCTGGGCATCGCGACCAATGACGGTCACATTTGCGGCAACCTGGTCCTTAACGACAGGGGACGAGCTACCAGCCGTATAGGCAAACTCAATCTTCTGCCCCTGGGTGAGCTTGACGCTGCTCGCACCAACCGAGGAAGACGCGCCGTCGACGAACAGCTGCCAGAAGGCATAAGTCGTCGGATCGTAGGCAAGCGTGCGACCATCGCTCGGGGATGTGATGCTTTCGAGGTAGAAACCGTATGCCGTGTTCGGTTCGTACTTCGCCTTGAAGCCCGTCTTCTCCTGCAGCTTAATGAAGGCATCCGCAGCCGTCGCGCCCTCGTCGAGCTTGAGCTGCGTAGGCGCCACCCAGGTCTGAGCCTTGCCGTCGGCATCGGTGCCGATAATCGAGAACGAGACCTCGACTTGCTTCTTGGCGACATCGCCAGTTTCTGT
>USCN01000037.1 GCA_900553165.1 uncultured Collinsella sp. | reverse complement strand
CGTCTCGCGGGCGATGATCTTGCCGCCGATGGCCGCCTGAATGGGCACCTCGAACAGCTGACGCGGGATGATCTCCTTAAGCTTGTCGCACAGGCCACGGGCCAGACCATAGGCCTTGTCCTTGTGGACGATAAACGACAGCGCGTCCACCTCGTCGCCCGAAAGCAAGATATCGAGCTTAACGAGCTCGGAGGGACGGTACTCGTTGAACTCGTAGTCGAGCGAGGCATAGCCCTTGGTACGACTCTTGAGCTGGTCAAAGAAGTCCAGGATGAGCTCGGCGAGCGGCATGTCAAAGCGCATCTCGACCGATTTGCTCGTGAGATGGATCATGTCGGTTGTAATGCCACGGTGCTCGATAGCGAGCTGCATGACGGCACCCGTATACTCGGGCGGGCAGATGATCTTAGCCTTGAGGTAGGGTTCCTCGATACGCTCGATGCGCGTGGCCTCGGGAAGATCCTGCGGGCTACGGACATCAATCATCTCGCCGTCAGTCTTGTAGACGTGATAGTCCACCGAGGGGCTCGTGGCAATGAGGTCCAAGTTGAACTCGCGCTCCAGGCGTTCCTTGACGACCTCCATGTGCAGCAGGCCCAGGAAGCCCACGCGGAAGCCAAAGCCGAGCGCCACCGAGGTCTCGGGCTCCCACACCAACGACGGGTCGTTGACGTGCAGCTTATCGAGTGCGTCACGCAGGTTCTCGTAGTCCTTGTTATCGATCGGGAACAGGCCCGTATAGACCATGGGCTTGGCCTCGCGGTAACCAGGAAGCGGCTCGGGGCAGGGATTCGACGCCCACGTAAGGGTGTCGCCCACGCGAACGGCCTCGGGGTCCTTCAGGCCCGTGACCACGTAGCCGACCTCGCCAACCGTCAGCGCGTCAACCGGGGTCTCGGCAGGACGCTTGACACCCACGCCGTCGACCAAAAAGTCGCCCTCTGCCTGCATCATGCGCAGGGTATCGCCCTTTTTGATGGAGCCATCAAAGACGCGCACCGTGGCCACCACGCCGCGATACTCGTCAAAGTACGAATCCAGAATGAGCGCTTTGAGCGGAGCATTTGCATCGCCCTTAGGCGGAGAGATCAAAAAGACGATGGACTCTAGCAGATCGTGAATACCCTCGCCGGTCTTGCCCGACACGCACACGGCATCATCGGCGGGAATCGCCAGGTCATCCTCGATCTCGGTCTTGACCTCGTCGGGATGGGCCGAGGGCAGGTCAATCTTGTTGATGGCAGGAACAATATCCAGATTGGCGTTCATAGCGAGCGTCGCGTTGGAGACGGTCTGCGCCTCGACGCCCTGCGTGGCGTCGACAACGAGCACCGCGCCCTCACAGGCTGCCAGCGAGCGCGAGACCTCGTAGGTAAAGTCAACGTGGCCCGGCGTATCGATCAGGTTGAACTGATACGTCTCGCCATCGTCGGCGTCATAGGAAACGCGGACGGCATTGGACTTGATCGTAATGCCGCGCTCGCGCTCGATATCCATGGTGTCGAGCAGCTGCGACTCCATGTCGCGCTCGTCGACGGTATGGGTGAGCTCGAGAATGCGGTCACTGATCGTGGACTTGCCATGGTCGATGTGCGCAACAATTGAGAAGTTGCGGATGTGGGAAATGTCAATTGAAGTATTCATGCGGACTATCTTACCCGAGCGGTACAAAAAATGGAGCCTGTTCCATAAAACAGGCTCCATTTATGCGCGTAATCTGTGTGGTGTGAAATTTACAACTTAGGCGTTGATGCTGTTCACGAGCTTGGCAAGACCGGACTTGCGGTTGGAAGCCTGGTTCTTGTGGATAACATGCTTGGCGGCAGCCATGTCGAGACGCTTGGTGACGGTCTTGAGGGCAGCCTGGGCCTTCTCGGCGTCGCCCTCGGCGACGGCGGACTGGACGTGCTTGGTCAGCGTCTTGAGCTCGGACTTGACAGCCTTGTTACGCATGCGAGCTGCCTCATTGGTGCGGATACGCTTCTTCTGAGACTTGATGTTTGCCACTTCTGGAGTTCCTTTCGAGTTCCTTGCAAAAAATGTATGACACCTCTGAGACACGGTGAGGTCATGCAAGCGCCTACTATAGCACGCTCCCTCTCAAAGGGATAGAACGAATTTGTCAAATAGGCAGGTATCATCACGATTTTCTCAAGATGTTCGTAATCCAGAGCAAAAGCGCGGTCTGAGAATCGGCCGAACCCTTGAGCGCGAGCTCCACATCGACCGCGCCCTCGAGCGCTGCGACGAGCTCTGCCATCGAAAAGCGACGTGCCCAGGTCAGGTGATTCTTGACCTGCCAGGACTGAAGCTTGAGTGTTGCGGCCAGCTCACGACCCTGACCGCGCGCATCGAGCGCCTTGGCGACGATCAGCTCGCGGATGCGGCCGCACAGCAATGTATAAGTCCACACGTAGCTCTTATCGGGCAATAGATTGAAAAGCTCGAGCGAGCGTCGCATGTCACGGGCCGAGACCGCATTGAGAAAGTCCCAGGGTTGAACCTCGGCAGTGCGCACAATCCAGCGCTCCACATCGGCAAGCTCAATCTGGGGCGCCTCGACCATCTGAGCAAGCTTAGCCAAGTCGTTATCGAGCATGCGAGTGTTTTCACCCGAACGCGAGACGAGCTCCTCGGCGGCCGCCGTCGAGATCGACTTGCCGTGCTGCGTCGCCATCTGCTGCACGCGGCGCGGTAGCTCCCAGCGCTTGGTGCCGGAGCAATCGATCACAGCCTTCTTGTCGATCTTGGCGATCGCCTTATACAGGCGCGTGTTCTTGGCAAGCGAGTCGGCGATGATGAGGCAGACCGTTGTGGGGCTGGGACTCGCCAGATACTCGACGAGCGGCTCCGAGACCGCCTTGGCGAGCTTTGAGCAGCCGTCAAGGATTACCAGGCGAAACTCGCTGCCCATCGGAAAGGTGTTAAGCGATCCGATAATGGACTCGATATCGGGGTCCTTGGTCATGTCGCGCTCGTCGAGGTTGAACTCAACCATACCCGACTTTTCCAGACGCGCTTTCATACGCGAGACGGCGTGATCGCGCTTGACTCCGTCGGTACCGACAATCAGATATGCCGGCAGCAGACCGGTTTCGGACATTGCGCTCCCCTCCCGCAGGCCTTCGTATTCGTTCCGTGCCATTCTAGCCCAGGGGCCCACCACACGCCAACGACGTCGTCACGGTCGCTGGCATCGCATCGCAAAGCCATTCGCAGTCGGCGTGACGGTAATGTCGCCGTGTTCGATGGTGCACGCGAACACACCGCCCGCTTCCTTAACGGCATCGATGCAGGCATCGGACGGATGGCCGTATCGATTCCCCTCGCCCGCGCTCGCGAGGGAAAGCTCGGGCTTCAGGACGTCCAGCAACTCACCATCAACTGAAACCTTAGAGCCGTGATGCCCAAGTTTAAGGACATCGATATCCCCCACCTCCTGCACGAATTCCCGTTCTTGGTCAAGCTCGGCATCACCGGTGAGGAGTATGCGCAGGCCCTTGCCTTCCTGAACATAAGAGAGCAACAGGACAAGCGAGTCCTCATTTCCCTCGCCATCCACGGACTCGAATGGCCACACCACGCGGGCGCAAAAAGAGCCGATGTCGACCGTATCCCCACGGCACACCTGCCGATACTCCACGCCAGGTCGGTTCAATACCTCGGCAGGAGCATCCTCCAGCGCATCCGCCGCCACGGCAATCGTTCCGACCGAAAACTGTTCGAGCACGGCAGGCAGACCACCCCAGTGATCCTCGTCCCAATGCGTCACAAAGACGGCATCGATGTGGTGCACGTTATTGCGAGCCAACGCCGCCACCACACGCTCGTCGAGCCCGCAGTCGACGAGTGCCACTGCGCCACCCTGGCGGATAAGAATCGCATCGGCCTGGCCAACATCGAGCACCGTCACCGCGGGCGGCGCGTATCGGTCCCAATAGACGTACGGAATCGCAGCCAAGAGCACCAGGCATGCAAGCCCCACCGCCATAGGACGCGCACGGGGACGCGGCCACCAGACCAGCAGAACCGCCAGCAAACACGGCACTAGGTAAATCCACATGCTATCGGGCGGCACGCTCACAGATGCACCCGGCACGGCGGCAAACAGCTGCTCGAAGAACAGCGCGCAACGGGCGGCAATCATGGGCACAACGAGCGCCCAAGTCCGCAACGGTGCCACGAGCGAAAAGGGAACCAGCACGATGGACACAGCAAGCAGTACGCTCACCACCGGACCGATGACCGCATTTGCCAGCGGAGCAATGAGCGAGAACGTACCGAAGGCAGGAATGGTAATGGGAAGTGTCGCCAACTGCGAGCACAGTGTGACGGAAAGCACACTGGCAATACCCGATGGCACACCCAGCTCACCCAAAGCGTAGGTGGCGTACGGGCAAAAGCACAGGATGGCAAAGACGCTGGCGCATGAAAGCTGAAAGCCCATCTCGAACAGCACCGTCGGCCGCAGTAGCACAAAGATGGACATGGTTGCGAAGAGTGCCGATGCGCCGTGCCGGCGACGCCCCGCGCCGTTTACGACAAGCGTCGTGAACACCATGCAGCACGCGCGCACGGCCGAGGGAGACGCGCCCGTAAAAGCAGCGTAGCCCACAAGCGTTATCGCCAATATCGCCCGCTGAAGACCACGTGAGCACCGAGTCTTTTGCAATACACCCTCGATTACAAACCCCACGATAGCCAAATGGCTGCCCGAGACGGCGATAAGATGCGCCGTTCCCGTCACCGAAAACCAGTCGCCCGCCGGTTGGGCGCGCAGCTCGGCCGAACGACCGCAGACGACACCGGCTATGAGTGCACGCGCCGGGTCGGTCGCAGGCGCGATGGACGCAAGCAACCCATTTCGCAGCCGAAGCAGCAGCCCCGGAGAGCCCTCATCGACCGACACAACTCGAACGGCTTTAACCTTGCGCACCTCGCCCCGGAGCACGCGCGATCGTCCATACGCATCGTTCTCAAAACGTGAAACGCGACCGATAACACGCGCGTGCGCCCCTACCTTGAGCTCGCGGTCACACGATAGGCGAACCGTTGCCAAGTTCTTACCGTCCGCGCGCGCCTCGCAGGTATAGGAATACACGTCGTCGTTTATGGATGGATCACCCTGCACGACAAACTCGAGGCTGCTTGCCGCTCGACCGTCGAGCGCCTTCGAGGCGCTTAGCGCGCCCACAGCCCACCACGCCGAGACGACCGCTCCCGCCACGAGACCGACGGACGCGGCATACAGCCACCGCTTCAAAGGGGCAAGCCGCGCGCAAGAGTGAGCCAGCACAACGAATACTGCCGCCGTAACGGGAATGGCCCATAGCGGCCCGACCGCCGGCGCCTGCTCCTTCAGCAGCGCATCAGCGGCCACGTTGAGCACCAAGGCGCAGCTCATGCACATGCCGGCACACAGGGCCATCGTCCACGGAATCAGGGGCCGCGGAGGCATCACATGCTCGCGCTCGGTCGCGCTCATACGCAGATGCAATCTTTGATTTTGGCAAGCTTCTTCTCGCCGATTCCCGATACACGCATCAGATCGTCAACCGAGGCAAAAGCACCGTTCTTTGTCCGCTCATCGATAATCGACTGTGCCATGGAGGGGCCGATGCCAGAGAGCGTCTGCAGCTCCGCCGCACTTGCCGTATTGATGTTTACCAGGCCTGTTGCGCCACTCACGCCCGATGATGCGAAAGTCCCACCATCAACACCGGCTTCCGCAATGGACACCTGCTGCTCCCCTACCGTTGGAACGTGGATTTTTTGTCCATCAGTGACCTTAGATGCCCGATTGAGCCCCGTAATGTCTGCCTCGGGCGCCAGCCCGCCGGCGGCATCAATCGCCTGAGCAACCCGCGCGCCGTCCTTGAGGCGATATACACCGGGCGACGCAACGGCGCCATCAACATCGACATAAACCTCTGCCGCGGCAGACGCCTTAGGTGAAGAGCCTTCGGATGTCTTTCCGCTCGAGGCATCGCCGGATCCCGGCTCCGCCAACGAGCCTGAACCGTCAGTGCGCTCAAACGACACGCCGCCGGCACCGCCGCCAAGGTTCGCCATCGCCAAGCCGCTCGCCATCGCAATGACGACCAGTATCGCCATCACCGCTGCCTTATGACCGAGCAGCTTGTCCGCCAAGCGGTCCATCCGTTTGACCCGTTCGTGTTGTTCGCGCTGCGCCATAGCAAAACCTCCCAACACCATCGTGTCAGGAAAAAAGCCCTGCAACTGCCACGCTCCAAAACCGGTTTTAGCGGTCAAACCAAAAACCGACCAAAACCTTGCACAAATCTGTCCATTTATTCAGGCACACGTCAGCAAATGAACACTTAGCCGCAAAATGCCCAGATAGCAAAAGACCGACGATGCAGGCGCACCGTCGGTCTATGCACAAATTTACTCGTGATCTTGGTAAATCTCACGCGGAGCAAGCTCCGAATGTTTGCGTTTTAAGGTCTTAGGGGCCTTATACGTGTTGCTCTCGAAGTCGATGTACTCGGTCTGCTTGAGCAGGCGCTCGATCATCTCCTCGTGATCAAACAGATCCCAGGCCTCATGCACGGCATCGAGTTTAGCGTGCGTCTCGGGACGGCGCGGCATAAACAGCGTGCAGCAGTCAGGAGCGGCCTCAGTCGAGATATCGAACGTGCCGATCTCCTGGGCACGCGCAATGATCTCCTGCTTGTCCGAACCGATGAGAGGACGGAACACGGGGATCTTCACGGCCTCGTTGACGGCCATGATGTTCTCAAGCGTTTGGGAGGCAACCTGCCCAAGCGATTCGCCCGTAACGATGGCCTTGGCGCCCTCGATGTGCGCAATGCGCTCGGCAACCGAATACATAATGCGACGATACATGATCACACGCAGGTTGCTGGGGCAGGTGACCGAAATCTCACGCTGGCAGTCGCCAAACGGCACCACGTACAGGCGGCCGATCTGGACACCCGGCTCAAGCGCACGGATGATATCCTGCACCAAATACTCACTCGTATCGGGCGTCTGCGGACGACCGGAGAAATGTACCGGCACGCAAACCGCGCCGCGGCGCGCGAGCATCCAGGTCGCCACCGGAGAATCGATACCCGAGGACAGCAGCGTCACGACCTTGCCGGCAGAACCCACCGGCAGACCGCCCACGCCGCGCTCGGAGCGTGCGTACACGTAAACGCTACCCTGGACCACCAGTACGTGCACCATTGCATCGGGGTCGTGCATTTGAACCTTTTTATCGGGGAAGGCCTCACACAGTACCTCGCCCACCTGACGATTGATATCGATCGAGGTGAGCTCATAGTCAGTATTGGAGCGCTTGGCGTGCACCTTAAACGAATCGAAGGAACCAAACTCGCGCAGCGCCTTCACGGCGGCGGCGCAGTACTCCTGCGGGTCGCGGTTGGTGTGATACGCCAAAGACACACGGGCAACGCCGGGAACGGTGCGAATGACACGCGCCGCCTCGTCGGCCTGATGTTCGTTAAAGGTCACGAGGATATAACCGGAAATTCGAGACACGGCGTTCACGGAAAAGGCGGCCAAGGCCGCCTTGATGTTATCCATGAGGATATGCTCAAAATGTGCGCGGTTCTTGCCCTTCAGTCCAACCTCGTGATAGTGGACCAGGCAGACGCGAGCCGCCATTTAGGCTTCAGCAACCTTGTGGCCGAGCGCCTTCTCGTAACGGGCCTCGTCGTAAGAGATGTCACCGTCGACAATCTCGTCCATAGCCATCGAGATGGTATCGGCACCGGAAAGCCCGATGGTGATGTCATCGACATCCTGGACGGCAAGCACGCGGTTGTGCTGGCCACGCAGCATGCTATTGATGTCGCAGGCGCGCTTGGAGGCAAGCGAAGCGAGCAGGAAGCGGTTGTGATCGGTCTTCTCCAGAAGATCGTCAATGCAAGGCTTTACAACGGACACGGACCTCAGATCCTTTCATGCATATCGAGAACGCGAACGAGCTCATCGGTCGCGCGGTCGAGATCGTCATTCACCACGACGTCGTCGTAGCGGTCGGCAAGGGCAAGCTCATCGGCGGC
Source organism: uncultured Collinsella sp. (assembly GCA_900553165.1). Taxonomy (GTDB): domain Bacteria; phylum Actinomycetota; class Coriobacteriia; order Coriobacteriales; family Coriobacteriaceae; genus Collinsella. Next base: position 1,367 of record USCN01000037.1, on the reverse strand, counting down.
GTTTGCCATACGCAGCTCAATCGTCTCGGGCGTCTCGGTACCGCGACCGACCAGACGCTCGCGGAGCACCTCAAGCGAAGGCGGCTTGATAAAGATCAGCACGGCCTCGGGGAAACGCTCCTTCACCTGCAGGGCGCCCTGGACATCGATCTCCAAAATCAGAGACGAGCCCGAGGCGAGCTTGGATGTGACCTCGCTCACCAACGTGCCGTAGCAGTTACCGTGGACCTCGGCCCACTCAACAAACTCACCGTTTGCCACGCGGCGGTCGAACTCCTCGCGCGTCAGAAAAAAATAGTTGACGCCGTCGACCTCACCTTTGCGTGGTGCTCGCGTGGTAGCCGAAACCGTCAGACCCAGGTTCGAGCGGCGCTCGCGCACACGAGTGACGAGCGTACCCTTGCCTGCGCCTGACGGTCCAGAAATCACAAAGAGCTTGGAATCCTGAGCGCTCACTTATTTGGTCAGCTGCTCGAGGAGCTGCTCGCGCTGACGGACGCCGAGGCCCTGGACGCGACGAGTAGCGGAGATACCGAGCTCCTCCATGATCTTGGCGGCCTTGGCCTTGCCATAACCGGGGAGAGACTCGATGAGGGTGGAAACCTTCATGCGGGAAGCGATGGGGTCATCGGAGTTGAGCACGGACTCGAGGGACTTCTCGCCCTTCTTGATCTGCTCGCGAAGCTCAGCGCGGGCGTGACGTGCGGCGGCAGCCTTCTCAAGAGCCTGCTTGCGCTGCTCGTCGGTAAGCTGAGGGAGTGCCATTCGTACCTCCAAATAGTTGGGTTATATCTGATTCAATAATTGGCATTTTAGCACGTAGAACGTACAAAATGCCTAATTGCGGCTCCATAGGTTAGACGATACCCGCAAAAAGTGCAATATACTGCGCCCAAAGTTAAGCCCCTGACCTGCGATTCCACACAAAGGATGGGAAAGTTTACGCAGGCACAGGGGCTATTTTGTGCTAATGAGACCCAAAAGTGGTGACTTAGGGGAATCTTTTACGCGACGTTTTCGACCAGCTCGGCGACGATGGCGTCAAAGGCGGCAACCGGATCGTCGGCACCGGTGATGGGACGGCCCACCACAATGTGGCTTGCGCCACGCTCGATAGCCTGGGAAGGCGTCGCCACGCGGGACTGGTCACCAAGGGCGGCGCCCACCGGACGCACACCCGGAGTCACGATCAGGGCATCAGGACCCAGCAGCTCACGCATGTCGTGAGCCTCCATCGGCGAGCACACGATGCCGTCGATGCCGTTGGTCTGGGCAAGCTTTGCCAGACGGGCGGCTTCCTCGGCCACGGGAGACTCAACGCCGATCTCGCTCAAGGCATCCTGATTCATACTCGTGAGCACGGTAAT
>USCN01000036.1 GCA_900553165.1 uncultured Collinsella sp. | reverse complement strand
CCATGCACTCAAAGAGCGGCAGGCCCTCCAGACGAGCCGCGGCAAGCGCACCGATAAACGTATCGCCCGCGGCCGTCGTATCGACCACCGCGCTCGACAGCGCCGGCATGCGCAGCAGCTCGCCGTCATCGCCAAGCGTAACCGACCCGGCGCCGCCCAACGTGATGACCGCAGCTCCGGCACCCTTGGCGAGCATGGCATCGAGCGCCGCGACACAGCTCGCATCATCCACGGGCAAGATGCCCGTCAGCACCTGGCACTCAGTCTCGTTGGGGCAGACCAGGTCGACCGCAGGCCAGACCTCCGCAGGCAACTCGCAGGCAGGAGCTGGATTAAAGACCGTATAGAACCCCAGCTCGTGAGCGCAAACGAGCGCCTCGGCCGTCGCTGCAAGGTCACATTCGCCCTGGGCGATAAAGACGCTTCCGACAGCCGGGGCAATATCGCTGGCGTCTCCGTCGAGCTCATCGGCTACCAGACGCCTCAGCGCGCGGGCAACGTCCTCGCCCGCAAGCGCATGGTTGGCACCCGGCGACAGTACGATGCGGTTGTCGCCCTCGCAGCGAATGATGGTCGCCGTTCCCGTCTCCACGTCATCGCGACGCGCTACAAAGACACAGTCCACACCGGCGTCTTGGAGCCCCGCCACGAGCGACGTGCCAAATGCGTCGCAGCCGACCGCGCCGATCATATGCGTGTGCGCGCCCATGCGCGCAGCAGCTACGGCCTGGTTGGCGCCTTTGCCGCCGGCGTTGGTGATAAACCCGCTGCCGCCAACGGTCTCGCCCGCACGCGGCATGCGCTCGCACGCCACCGAAAGGTCCATGTTCATGCTGCCGAACACCGCAACGATGCCGCTACCTGCCATGGAAACCTCCTCGTCCGCGGGCTCTGCACCCGCCGTTGGCCGTCAATCGTGCGCTCTCGCGCCTCTATAACTTTAGTTCACTTTGATGTGGACGCGCGCTTGAGCTTGCGCCGGCAGCAAGCATTCACAGGAGCAGGCGGTTACAATGAAGACGTGCTGATTATTCTCGTCATTGGATGATGTTTTATGGAACAATTCCCGCGATCGAGTTCGCGCAGCTCACGCCACGCGAGCGATCAACAAGCGCCGCACGAACGTTCGCGCGCTAACCGACAAACCACCGAGCCGAGCCGAGCCGCAGGCTCTCATCGCGCGCCCGCCAACAAGGGTGTCCACACCAACAGCGCCGCAAAAGAACAGGCGCCCACGCGCCCCAAATCTCGCTATATCCCCGCCCTCGACGGCCTACGCACGCTTGCCGTCGTCGCGGTGGTGCTCTATCACCTCAACCTCACGTGGGCTCAGGGCGGCCTGCTCGGCGTCACGATCTTCTTTGTGCTTTCGGGCTATCTGATTACGCGCTTGCTCATCAACGAGGTGTCAAAGACTGGCCACATCGACCTCAAGAGCTTCTGGATCCGCCGTATCCGCCGCCTGCTCCCCGCCGTGGTGACCGTCGTAGTGGTGACCTGCGCGCTGTGCACCATCTTTAACCATGTGATGCTCACCAAGATGCGCCCCGACATCCTGCCGTCGCTGCTGTTCTTTAATAACTGGTGGCAGATTGCCCAAAACGTCTCGTACTTCAATGCTCTGGGCGACCCCTCGCCGCTCACGCACTTTTGGTCGCTTGCCATCGAGGAACAGTTCTACCTGATTTGGCCGCCACTGCTGTTTGCCATGGTATCCATGCATGTGAGCAAGCCCAACACGCGCCGCGTGGTTCTGGGCCTTGCCGCGGTATCTGCCCTCGCCATGATGGTGCTTTACAACCCTGCCGCCGACCCCAGCCGCGTGTACTACGGCACCGACACCCGCGTGTTCTCGCTGCTGTTGGGTGCCTGGATGGCCTTTATCCCCGATCGCGACCTGGCGCCGGTGCGTCTCGCTCATCGTTTGGGGCTCAATCGCCTGGCAGGCGCCGCCAAGCACGGCAAGAACGCCGAGGGCAAGCCTGGCAAGAAGGTCGACGAATCAGCCGATACCGCCCCGGCACAGCCGAGCGCCCTCGTGCGCTTTTGGTCCTCGCCCGCATCCATCGATGTTTTGGGCGTCGTGGGTCTGGTTGGCCTTGCCGCCATGGTCGCGCTCACCAACGGCTACACCGCGTTCCAGTATCGCGGCGGCACGCTGTTATGCTCCATCCTCACGCTCATGGTCATCGCCGCCTGCGTGCAGCCCCAGGGAATGGTTGCCCGCGCGCTGTCCGCCGAGCCGCTCGTATGGTTCGGCAAGCGCTCCTACAGCATCTACCTGTGGCACTATCCGCTGCTGCTGCTTATGAACCCGGTCGCCAACATCAGCGATACGCCCTGGTGGCAGTATATCTTGCAGGTACTTGTGGTGGTCGCCGTAGCCGAATGCTCCTATCGCTTTATCGAGACGCCGTTTAGGAAGGGCGCCTTTGGACGCACCGTTTCCGAGCTCCGCGAAGGGACCACCACGCCCGCAAGCTGGGTGCGCGCGCATATTCCCGTGTGCGCCGTTTGCGGCGTCGTGCTTGTCGTGGCGCTGGGTGGTCTGGTCTTTGTGCCCGATACATCCGCGCTGAGCGGCGAGGGCGCCGAAATCCTAAACAAGGAAGCCAAAAATGCAAAACCCCAGGACCAGCAGGCGGCCGATGACACCGACAAGGACAACGACGGCTTCCCCGACGGATCCTACGACCTGCTGATGATCGGCGACTCCGTGTCGCTGCGCGCCGTCGATTCCTTTGACGGCGTGTTCCCCCACAGTCACATCGACGCCGAAAAGGGCCGCCAGTTCGATGCGGGCCGCACAACATTTGAGGGTTATATCCAGCAGAACCTCGCCGGCAAGATCGTAGTCTTTGCGCTGGGCACCAACGGCCTAGTGACCGATGCCCAGATTGACGCCATCATGGCCGATGCCGGCGATCAGCGCACCGTCGTATTTGTAAACACGCGCAGCCCGCAGCCATGGGTCGGCGCCACCAATCAGGCCATCGCCAACGCCGCCACGCGCTATAAAAACGTGCGCGTTATCGACTGGTACGGATATAGCGCCAACCGCAACGATCTATTCGACGGCGACGGCACGCACCTTTCGAACGCGGGCGTGGCCGAGTACCTTAAGCTCATCCACGATGCCGTCAAGAAGGACCTGCCCGTGCATCCCGAGGACCACGTTAACGATCCGCAGCCGGCGGCCGTCAAGTCCGCCGCCGACGCACTCGTCAATGCGCTCGCCTACAAACCGCACAAGCTAGGCACCGACAAGTAACGCACTGTCAAATCCGCTTGCACCCGGAGGGGGCGTCGGCCACAACCGACGCCCCCTCCGGCAGTTAGGGACGCTCCTTTTGTACCGGCATCTGAAGGCACTCCTGGCGCAGCCAATGAAGACCTCTACGGATGAATTCCAAGCCGCTCCGCCGCTCCAGGCATCGTTTCCGCGCCTCGCGCCTGCCCCAAACAATCAAAACAAGCCCTTTTCGCCGCAACCTCAAAGGTCTGTGGGCAAAAAAGGGCAAATATGAGTACTGTTACCATTTTAATAGCAGGCAAAACCACCCAAAATGACGTCCGAGCGTCCCCTACAGCCCCCTAAAGCAGCCAACCTGACTGGTTTAAGGCGTATTGGAGCCAATTTTAATGAACATACTATTGTTTATGTTCATTATCTTCTTGGATATAAATGCTATTCACTTAGCAACAGTACTCATATTTGACATTTTTTGCCCACTGCCATATAACTAACGCCCTATAGCAGACAAAAAACAGGCCGCAGCCCATGGCGGCGGCCTGTTTAGAGCCCAAAAGAGGCGTTAAGCGCTGTAGCCCATCGCTTGCAGCACAAACATGACGACCGTCAGCACCGTAATCACGCCGATTGTCGCCCAAGTGAGCACGTTCCATACGCGGCCGTTGCGGTTGGCGCCCATAATGTGACGATCGGCGGCAATAACCACCTGGAACACCAAAACCACGGGCAACAGCACGCCGTTGATGACCTGCGAGGTCATCATAATCTGGAACAGGTCGACGCCGGGCATGAGCACCAGCACGGCAGAGATGCCGATGATGGCCGTAATGATGCCGCGATAGACCGGGGCCTCGTCCCAGCTGCGATCGGCACCGCGCTCCCAGCCAAATGCCTCGCAGATGGCGCTGGACGTAACGCCTGGCAGCACACAGGCGGCCAAGAAGCTCGCCGCGACCAGGCCCGAGGCAAACAGCACCGTGGACCACTGGCCCGCGATAGGCTCCAATGCGCGGGCGGCATCGGCAGCGTCGCTAATCTGAATGCCTGCAGGGAACAACACCGTACCGGTCGTGATGATAATAAAACCGGCGATGACATCGGCGGCGATCGAGCCGCTCACGGTGTCGATACGCTGCAGCACGATATCGTCCTCGCCCGCATTCTTATCGACCACGTTGTTCTGCGCCAAGAAGATCATCCACGGCGCGATGGTGGTACCGATCGTTGCGACCACAAGCGACACGTAGCTGGGGTCATTTTGGATGTTGGGCACAACCAGGTCGACCGCCACCTCGCCCCAGCTGGGACCAGCCATAAATGCAGCGACAATGTAGGTCACAAACACGCAGCTCACCAGCAGCAGAATCTTCTCGATGCGCTGGAAGCTGCCCGACATGGTAAGCATCCAAACCAGCAGCGCCACCAGCGGCACCGAGATGCTCGCCGGCACACCAAAGAGAGCAAGGCCGCTTGCGATACCCGCAAACTCCGAAATTGTCACGGCCGTATTGGCGATCAGCAGCGCCGCCATGGCCAGCACGCTCCTGCGCACGCCAAAGCGCTCGCGGATGAGCGACGCCAGGCCCTTGCCTGTGACGCAGCCGCAACGCGCCGCAGTCTCCTGCGTCACGATAAGCAGCACGGTCATGACGGGAAGCATCCACAGCATCTTGTAGCCATAGCTGGCACCGGCGCTGGAATACGTGGCGATGCCGCCGGCGTCATTACCCGAAAGCGCCGCCAGAAGGCCAGGGCCCATGGCGCCAAAGATGGCCGCGATGGTCAGCTTTTGCTTGGTGCTCGCCTTTTGCTTCGTGTTTTGCACGCGACCACCTACCCCATGACCGACATGGTGAGCAGCACTGCGGCGATGCAGTACGCCACGCATGAAATCATGACGGCAATGACGTTCATGGCGGTACCCGACGTATTGAGGTCGTGCTCGTCACGCCAGAACAGCACCATCAGGTAAATCACGGCGCTCATGTTGCCAATCAGGCAGACGATGGCCGCGATGTTAAAGCAGCCGGTAAAGAGCTGCTCTTCAAACATGGGCGCGTCGAGGAACGCAGCGGTGCGCACCAGCTGGGCGCACAGGTAGGTCACGAGCGACAGAATCAGGCCCATGCCCGTGCTCTGGAAGAAAAATCCCAGATACGGCTTGGGCTCATCGTCATGGCCGTCGTACTCCAGGAAGTAATTCTTGACGAACGACACCATGCGCGAGGCAGCCAGCAACACGAGCGGCATGGCGCACATGGGGAACACCACCAGATGCGCGGAGCCCAGCGCCGTCCCCAGCACTGTTGCCATGATGCACGAGGCAATGCCCCACACGACAACCCAGTACTGGCGATGCACAAACCAGCTGAGCACATTCGTCGAGTCGTCGGATGCGCTATCGCCCGAGCCGACGCCTGCGATCTGCAGGTCCTCCTGGTGCTCCTCGGCGATAACATCCATGGCGTCGTCAAAGGTCACGATACCCAATATGTGGCGATTCTCGTCGCAAACGGGAATGGCGACCAGGTCGTACTTGGTCATCTCGTCCGTTACGTCTTCCTGGTCATCGTCGGGCGACGCATAAACCAGGTCGCGATAGGCCAGCTGGCCCAGCGTGGCGTCGCGGTCGGCCACGATAAGCGTGCGTAGCGAAAGCACGCCGGTGAGCATGCCGCTCGGGTCCTCGGTATAGACGTAATAGACGCTCTCGAAGTCCTCGTCGAGCTTGCGGATCGCCTCGATGGCGTCAGCGACCGTCGCCGTGGCTGGCAGGGAGACAAACTCCGAGGTCATGATGCGACCGGCGGTGTTGTCCTCATAGCCCAGCAGGTTACGAATCGCCTTCTCCTCCTTGACGCCCATCAGGCGCAGGAGCTTCTCGGCCTTCTCGTAATCGAGCTCGTCGATCAGGTCGGCAGCGTCGTCCGGGTCCATCATGGCCAGCATCGACGATGCGTCGGTGTCGGACAGACCCTCGAGCATCTCGGTCATAAGCTCGTCGTCATCGAACTCCGAGATGGCCTCGGCGGCCTGGGCGGTGTCGAGCTGCGCGAACACCTGCGCACGCAGACGCGGGTCGAGCTGCTCGATAATGTCAGCAATGTCGGCAGGGTGCAGCTCGCCGAGCGTCTTGTGCGACACCGACAGCTGGATGTTTTTAGTCGAACGGTCGAGCAGGTCCATGTAGGACCAGGCGATGATGTCCTCGCCGAGCGGTTTGCCCAGGTGCTTCATAAAGCCCTCGACGACATGCTCGAGTGCGGGGCTGATCGCGCGCACCAGACCGCGGGCGCCAACTTCGGCACCCAGCAAACGCAGCTGATTTTCGCCCGACATGGAAAACTTGATGTCGTTTACGCGCACGACCTTCATACCCTGCGTGTCGACAATCTGCTTGTTGAGCACGTCGCGGGCGAGCAAGAGTTCGGTCGGCTGCAGGTACGAAAAACGGATTTCGGTGGCCGGCGACTTAAGGTGCACACCCGTCTCGTCGATACGGTCGACCCATTTGCGCCAGCTGATCATAAACGGCGTCTTGCCGGGTCCGCGGAACGCGAGCGACGTCACGTGCGGAAAAACTTCGCCGGTAGCAATGCCAAAATCGTTCACAACGCCGAGCTTTTCGCCATCGACGTCCAAGACCGGCAGTTTGAGCATCTCACTCAGATAATTCACTGGTGCTCCCCATCATTATCCCTTCGGACTGCGGCCATACCGGCACGTCATCCGTGGACTTTTAGATATGTATACGCATGCGCGGGCGGCACGCCGCTCGGCGCTCACACCCCGTGCATGCGCAAGAAGCACCTGCAAGGGGTCATCGACTGTATGGTCGAGGTTTGGATTTCACCTGCAACCTTTCTCTTGACCCTTGTTATCCGCAGTAACTATAGCATCAGCATCGCGCCGTGGCGCCAAATTTATGCTCCAAACATCGCAGGCATACCAAACGCTGACGCATCCGTAACATGGTCATTGGGGACGTTCTTAAATGACTAGTCTGTGGTGTCGTCATCTTCGGCGAGCTGGGGGAACACGGCGTTTTTGGGCATGGCGACCTTCGTCAGCGAGGTGAGCTTTTTGCTCAGCGATGCGTCCGTCTTGACCAGATCGCTCAACGTCACGATTTTGTAGCCGTCGGCGATAAGCCCGTCGATAATCTGCGGCAGCGCCTCGAGGGTCTGCTCGGCGCACTTATCGTTATCGGTCAGCAGCACAATGTTGCCTGGCGTCACCGAATCGAGCACCGTCGAGACCTGCTCGTCGGCACCGTTGAGCAGCCAGTCGCCCGAATCGATATTCCACGAGACCACGGCAGACACCAGGTCCATCGCATCAATCCAGTTTTGCTCGTCAAAGGCTGCGTAGGGAGCACGCAAAAGCATCGTCTTCACGCCGGTCGCGAACTTGATCGCCTCGGTGCCCTTCGAAACCTGCTCGCGCACCGCATCGCGTTCCTGGCCCTTGAGCGACTCGTCGCGGTAGCTGTTGGAGCCGACCTCGCAGCCGGCATCGACAATCGCCTTGGCCGTGGCGGGCGAGGCCTCTGCCGCATCGCCCGACAGGAAGAACGTCGCGGTGACGCCCTTTTCCTTGAGCACCTGCAAGATCTGCTTGGTCGCTCCACTCGGGCCCTCATCAAACGTCAGCGCCACGTACTTTTCGTTGCCCTTGGGCGCCACGCTCGCGCACTCGACCACGCAATCGGTGGCGGGCACGACCTCGCCGCGGTCCTGCGTCTTGCCCGATTGCTCGCCGACCCACACCTCGGAGCGACCCTGGATACCCCACGTCTTGACGTACTCGATGGCACCCGTGCCCTCGACCTTGAGCCTGGGCTCGATAACCGTCGCCTGGACCTCGTGCTTCTCGTACGTGTCGCGGCCGTCCTTGACCGTCACCTTCTCGCCGCCCGTAAGCTCGCGGCTTTTCCACTTGCCCTGTTTTATGCGCTTGCCGTCCACCTTTACCGACAGCTTTTCACCGCCATGGCGAGTCAGCACGCTGTCGTCAACAGCCAGCAGGTCCCCGGCGTCGTAGGTATCGGTCAGTTCCTGGTCGTCGATGAGATTTTGCAGCGTAGAGCCGACGCGCACCGCAGTCTCCTGGCCGTTGAGGACAACATCCACGCTGCGGTTGACGTAGCCCACGACGGCAGCGATAAACAGCACGAGCGCGCAACCCACGGCGATGAGCGCATAGGGCAGGCGAGACGATCGACGGGGCGTGCGGCCGTTGCCGATGCGAGCGCTGCGGTCGCTAAAGCCGCGGCTATGGTTGAGATACATCGCGCCGGGCTTACGGTGACGCTTGCGCTGACCGCTGGGCAGCTGCCCCAGATCGCGGCGCGCCGTCGGACGCGCGCCCGAGCGTCCGTGTGAGTATGATCCGTTTTGGCGCATGTGCCCTCCCCCATAAACGCAGCAAGCCGGAGCAACAGGTCTCCGGCTTGCCTCCCATCCTTTGGTACGTCGCTATTTGCTAGCTTTCGACGAGCCACCGCTCGCCTTTTGATATTCGTCCTTAAAGGCCTTGAACATACCACGCGTCTTGCCGAGCTGCTTGCCCAGTGCACGGCTGCCCTTGTCCACGGCGACCGATCCCTTGTCATCGAGCACCTTAGCGCCCTTCTTGACCTTATCGCCCACCACGACGCTTGCCTCGGCAGCCTTTGCGGCGGCGCCGCCCGAATACCCGAGCGACTTGACCTCGTCCGAAACGATCATTGCGCCGTCCGCATAGCCGCGCAGCATCGTCGGCGGCATCTGCGTGTCGCCCACCAGCACACTCGAAGCGGTGCCGGCGGTCACGTAGAACGTCTGCACGATGCCCGAACGCGGCTTGAACTCCACATCCGAGCAATAGCCCACGACATCGCCCGACTCCGTGCGCACGTCCATGCCAACCCAGATAATGCAATCATCCAGGTTGATGTCGAGACGCTTGGCCGCAGCGGTATCGTAGGTGCCCTTGACATCGTCAACCGCGATGGCGCCCTCGTAGACGCCAATAGCATCGAGCGCCACAAATCGATCAGATCGCTCGATCATACCCGCGATATCGGACTGGCGAACCATAAAGCCCACCACGCGCGTACCGCCCGGGGTAAAGACCGGAAAGTGAATCTTGCCAAGCTTTTTAGGGCTGCGCGGCGTGCCGTCTTTTTTGGTGCGCTTATCCTCGGTAGGCTTGCGATAGATCTTGGCGCCGACAAAATCCCCGGCGCGCATTATGCCTCGGTCGAAGGCTCCGCGGCCTCGGTGTCGGCCTCGGCGGCGTTTTCGACCACGACATCGGCGGCGGGCGTCACGTTGCCGCCCGAGATGGCGTCGTTGAGCTGCTCCCGCAGCTGGTCCATGCGCTCGCGGGCAAGGTCAACCTTGGCACGCAGGTCATCGGTCTTGGCGTCGACCATCGGGCCAAAATCGTTGACCGCGGCGCGGGCCTCCTCGGCACCGTGCTCGTAGGTGTCGCGCATGTTATCCCAGGCGTCGTTGGCGATATCGGCAGCCATGGCGCGGGTCTCGGCGCCCGAGCGCGGAGCCAGGGCGATGCCGAT
>USCN01000035.1 GCA_900553165.1 uncultured Collinsella sp. | reverse complement strand
CGCCTTGGGCTTGCGGTCGAGGTACTCGGTGATACCCAAGATCTCGGCAGCGGAGCGAACCTTGCGGTCGATCTCGTCTTTGGGGACCTTCTTGAGCTCAAGCGTAAACGCCATGTTCTCGTACACCGTCATGTTGGGGTACAGAGCGTAGCTCTGGAACACCATGGCGATGTCGCGGTCCTTGGGCGCCACGTCGTTGACGCGCTTGCCGTCGATGAGCACATCGCCCGAGGTAATGTCCTCCAGGCCGGCAACCATGCGCATCGTCGTGGACTTACCGCAGCCAGAGGGACCAACGAGAACGACGAACTCCTGGTCGTGAACGGTGAGGTTGAAGTCCTCTACAGCGAGCACGCCATCCTCGGTAACCTTAAGGTTATGCTTCTTCTCCTCGGTCTTCTTCTTTTTGCCAAAGAAGCCCTTCTTTTTGGACTCGGTGTTGGGATACACCTTCTGAACATGTTTGAGAACGATCTCGGCCATGTCTTTACCTTTCGATGTGCGGCGCCGCGCTGAGGGGCGCCGCAGAAACTTGCAAAACAGTTACGGCATCAGCCCTTGACGGCACCTGCCACCACGCCGTCGATGATGTACTTCTGGCAGAGGATGTACATGATGACGATGGGGATAACGACCATCATGATGCAGGCCATCATGGGGCCGAGCTCGACGTGGCCATAGCCGCCGCGGAAGTACTGGATCAAGATAGGAATGGTCTTGTACTTGGTGGAGTCGAGGGTGAGGTAGGGCAGCAGGTAGTCGTTCCAGACCCACATGGTCTCGAGAATGCCGACCGAAAGATAGGTGGGCTTCATGATGGGAAGGACGATTTTAAAGAACACCTGGACCGGGTTGCAGCCGTCGATCATGGCCGCCTCCTCGATCTCGAGCGGGATGTTCTTTACAAAGCCGGCGAACATAAAGACCGCCAGGCCTGCGCCAAAGCCAAGGTAGATAAAGCAGATGTTGAACGGCGTGTTGAAGCCGATGCGGTCCGCCAAATTGGACAGCGTGAACATGAGCATCTGGAACGGCACGACCATCGAGAACACGAACAGGTAATAGAAGAAGTTCGAGATCTTGTTGTTGACGCGCACCACGTACCAAGCGCACATGGAGCAGCACACCAAAATCAGCACGACCGACGTGACCGTGATAATGAGCGAGTACATAAACGCCGAGGCAAAGCCCTGCTCGTTAAGGGCGTGCACGTAGTTTGCAAGGCCGTTGAACGTCTCGGGCGTGAGCAAATCGAATGCCGTGGTGGTGCTGATTGCAGTTCCCTTTTTAAAGGAATTGAGCGCAATCATGAACACGGGGTAGATCCACGCGAGCGACAGGATCGTAAAGAAAATCGAGAGCGCGCGGTTGATAACCTTATCGCGTTTCATTACTGCTGCACCTCCTTGGACCTCGTGGCCTTAAGCTGAATCATGGAGATGGCTACGACCAGGATGCAGAAGATAACCGCCTTGGCCTGACCGATGCCCTGCCATGCGATGCCGGCACGCGAGTAGAACGTGTTGTAGATGTTCAGGGCGAGCATCTCGGTGGAGTGCGCGGGGGCGCCGCCGGTAAGGGCGAGGTTCTGGTCGAACAGCTTAAAGCCGTTGGTGATGGACAGGAACAGGCAGATGGTGATGGTCGGCATCAGGTTAGGGATCTTAACCTTCCAGAACGTCTGCCATGCCGTGGCACCGTCAACCTTGGCGGCCTCGATGTAGTCGGACGGAATGGACTGCAGACCGGCGATGTAGATGATCATCATGTAGCCGACCTGCTGCCACAGGGTCAGGATGATAAGGCCCCAGAAGCCAGCAGCAGAGTTAAGGGCGATGAGCTGGGCGCCGATGTTGGAGAGCAGGCAGTTGATCAAGATCTGCCAGATGTAGCCCAGCACGATGCCGCCGATCAGGTTAGGCATAAAGAAGATCGTACGGAAGATGTTGGTGCCTTTGAGCGCCTTGCGGGTGAGCGCCTGCGCAATTGCCAGGGCGATCACGTTGATGAGCACCGTCGACAGGAAGGCAAACGCCACGGTAAAGAAGAACGACGTGGCAAACTGCGGATCGGACAGCGCGCGCACGTAGTTCGCGATACCGACAAAGTGCGCGTTGTTAATGGTAATAAACTGGCAGAACGAGAGATAGAAGCCCTGGATAAAAGGGATCACGAACCCGATCATAAACGCCAGGCACGTGGGCAGCATAAAGAGCGGCCACCAGCGCTTGAGTGCTTTGCCCATAAAAGGGTCCTTTCAATATGCAGGGGGCGGGCAAACCAACGTCTGCCCGCCCCCTGTCGCTAATCAGATAGCTTGGGCAGCAACTGCTTACTCGGAAGCAGCCTTCTCGGTCTTCCAGCCATCGACGAAGGCGTTCTTGACGCCGTCCCACTTGGTGTTGTCGGCAGCATAAGCAATGAGAGCCTGCTTGAGGTTCTTCTTCCACTCCTCAGAGGGGATGTAGACGAAGTCCCAAGCAACGGTCTTCTTGCCGTCCTTGGCCATGGCAACGGCCTGCTGCGAGAAGACGTTGGTGGTTTCCTTGGCGCTCTTGAACGGGGCAGTCAGACCCATCTTGTCAGCGATGATGCTGGTGGCGGTGTCAGAAGTGACGCACCAATACATGAAGTCCTCGGTGGCCTTCTGAGCATCCTCGGAAGCCTGGGAGCTCACGCACCAGTAGTTCTCGCCGCCGGAGCACAGGCCCTGGTTCTCCTCGCCGTCAACGCCGATGTAGATCGGCAGCATGCCGAGCTGGTCGTCGGTCATACCGGCCTTGGTGAGGTCAGCGTATGCCCAAGAGCCGTTCTGATAGAAGACGGCCTTGCCGGTTGCGAACTCGTTGGTGGCGTCGTCGCCGGTCTTGGAAGCAAGCTGCGAAGGATCGCAGGTGGAGTCGGTGATGTACAGGTCGAAAATCTGCTTGAAGTTGTCGAGATACTCGCCCTTGATCTCGTCGTCCTCCTGGTTGTGCTCCTTCTCGAACTCGTAGTAGAGCGGGAGGTTGGCGAGGTGAGTGGTGTAGCGCCAGCTGGAGGAGTCATCCATGCCGGCAGAAGTGAAGGCACCGTCAACGCCGAGCTCGTCCTTGCGGGCCTGGATGTCATCGGCGCAAGCCTTCAGCTTGTCGAAGGAGTTGATATCCTCGGCCTTGTAGCCGGCCTTCTCGAGGAGCTCCTTGTTGTAGATGATGCCGTAGCTCTCCTGAACCCAGTCGATACCCAGATCCTTGCCGTCGGACTGCAGCGCCAGGGAGTCGTCGATGAGCTCGCCGCGGAGCTTGGTGTCGGAAAGATCGGCGCAGTAGTCCTTCCAGTTCTTAAGGCCGGTGGGGCCGTTGACCTGGAACAGCGTCGGAGCGGAGCTCTTGGACATCTCGGACTTGAGCTTCTCCTCGTAGGTGTTGGAGGCGGCGGTCACGATCTTGACCTCGACGCCCTTCTCCTTCTTGTACGCCTTGGCGATCTCCTTCCACTCCTTGTCGACCTCGGGCTTGAACTGGAGGAAGTAGACCTCGGCAGCGTCACCAGAAGCAGAGGAGCCGGAGCCGGCAGAACCACCGCAGCCCACGAGACCCAGACCAAGAACCGCAGCCGCGGAACCAGCAAAGCCCAGGAACTGCCTTCTGCTCATTTCGTTCTTCATTACAATCCACCCTTTCACACCGTGGCGGCACCCTTTGCCGCCGCCTTCGGAGATTGGCTCGGGGACTTTGCCCCTTTTGCTGATTTGTACAATACGCTATTTGGCTAGTTGTTTGAACAAGTATTACTAGAGCGGTAGAAAAACTTCGGTGAACGGTAATTTCGACTTGATACTTGACAAGTTTTGTATAAACAATTATTTGTTATCGAATGCAGAGAAAACGCCCGATCAAGCCGATGCATCGTCGGTTTGACCGGGCGTTTTCGCTTTGAGGGCATGAGTCTCGTCAGGCTGCGAGCTAGCCGGCTATCGCTTGGAATTGACGCGGTAATGGAAGATCTCGGGGTGTGTGCGGGCATGCGTGACCTCGAACAAGATGCCGTCCGAGGTGTACGACTGGCTCTCCATAACGGCGACGCAGTTGTACTTGCCAAGGTCCAGATAGCTGCAGTCCTCATCGTTGGCGAGCTCGACACTCACCGTACGACGGCTCGCCATCACTTTGACGCCGCGCTTGTGCTCCAGATAGCCGTAGATAGAATCCGCCGCGATCTCGGGGGTCAGGCCCTTGGCGACCGACGCCAAAAAGTAGCCATGGTCCACTTGGCGCGCGCTGCCGTTGAGGCTTCGGACACGCACTACGCGAATCAGCTCCTCGCCCACCTTAAAGCCCAGGCGGCGAGAGAGTTGCTCAGTGCAAATCAAATGTTCAAAAGACTTGACCTCGGTCGATGCGACGGCATTGTTGCGTTTTGCGAACTCGCCAAACGACTCAACCTCTTCGAGTGCGCCCAGCATGTCGGTTTCGCCCTTAAGCCAAATAACGCGCACGCCCTTACCGTGTATAGGCTGCACAAACATCTGGTCGGCCAGCATGCTCAAGGCGCGTCGAACGGTATTGCGCGTGCAGCCAAACTCCGCGGTCAGCTCGGCTTCGGTTGGCAGCATCTCCTGAAACGCATAGGTCCCGTTGATGATGCGCGAACGGATCTCGCGGTAGATTCCTTCGTAAATCGCTTTTGGCATGATTTCACCTCTAATGAATATGTATGGCTAGGCACGATAGCATTTCTTAAAGTTGTTTAAACCGATTATCGGTAAAGCACGGATTATTTACCGTCGACGGTTCCCCCGAAACCCAAATCGGACCGAATCAAAACCGTCAATGCGGCAAGCAGCCAGTCCTCTACAATGAGTTCATTGTTTAAACGTTCTTGCTCGCACAGCATGTTGCATCCGGAAGGCATATTATGCTGCAGAAAATCCAACGTTTTGGCGGAGCCATGTTCGCGCCCGCCATGCTGTTTTCTATATCAGGCCTCATGGTCGGCATCTCCGCCCTCGCAACGACCGTGGATATCGTCGGCGACCTCGCCGTATACGGAACCCCCTGGTACGTTTTCTGGACCATCATCCAGCGCGGCTCGTGGACGGTCTTTAAGCGCCTTCCACTTCTTTTTGCCGTAGCGCTGCCTATCGGCCTTGCCCAAAAGCAACCGGCACGCTGCTGCCTCGAGGCGCTCGTAGCCTATTTTGCCTACTGTTTCTTTTTGAGCGAGATCATTAAGCTGAGCGGCGACAACCTTGGACTTAAGTACCCGTCGTCTTTAACCCCCGCCAGCGGCATCACCGTCATCGACGGCATCAAGACGCTCGACACCGGCATTATCGGCCCGCTGGCGGTGTCGGCAACCGTCGTCGCCATCCATGACCGCTTCTACGATGCCAAGGTTCCCGATTGGTTCGGCACCTTCTCGGGTTCCTCGCTGGTCTACCTCATCAGCTTTTTTGCCGTGTTTGCCCTTGCCGCCATCTCGGCCGCCATCGTGCCCTTCGCATACGCTGTGACCGAAACGCTGCGCCACGCACTTGCGGGCGTCGGCCCCTTCGGCGTGGGTATCTTTGTGTTTTTGGAGCGAGCACTCGAGCCCATGGGGCTGCACCACCTGCTCTACATGCCCATCTATTACGACAATCTGGTCATTAACGACGGTATTTACGCCACGTGGACCAACCTGCTCCCCATTCTCTCCCATAGCACGCGCCCTTTAAATGAACTTGCACCCTGGGCAGGTTTTACCGCCACCGGCTGGGGCAAGCTCTTTGGCCTTCCCGCCATCGCGGCAGCATTCTATTTCACCGCCCAACCCGAACGCCGCGCCGGCCTTAAGGTCATCCTTTTGCCCGCCATCGTCGCCTCGGTGATCTGCGGCGTCACCGAGCCGCTCGAGTTTCTCTTTATGTTCACCTATCCCGGACTCTTTTTGCTCTATGCCGTCCTATCCTCCTGCCTTGCCATGACCATGAACCTCTTCGGTATCGTCGGCATCTTCTCGGGCGGTCTCATGGAAATGACGGCCTTCAACTTCATCCCACTCATGCGAATGCATGCCGGCTCCTACCTTTTGGCGCTCGGTATCGGTCTTGCCTTTAGCCTCATCTTTTTTGTTAGTTTTCGAGCACTCATCTTGGTCTATGACCTTAAGACGCCGGGCCGCGAGGATCATGTCTCCAATCGCGCGGCAATCGATCGTTTAACGGGAAGCGGCTTTGCCAAAGAGCAATCTCCCAATGGCGAGGTCGGTATTCAATCCGATCAAGATCACGTCCTCGCCGAGCGGGTAATTCAGCTTTTAGGTGGCGTTGGCAATATCGTGGGCGCAACCAACTGCGCCACGCGCCTGCGCGTCGAGGTCGCAGACCCTTCCATCGTTGCAGATAATGCGTCGTTTGTCGCGGTGGGCGCCAAGGGCCTCATCATTACGGGCAAGACCGCCCAGGTGATTATTGGCATCTCCGTTCCCCGCGTTAAAGAGCATTTTGACCAGATCATGGGCCTCGAGCCGGGATTTGTGCCCACCACCTCGGCCTCCCCTGCCGCCAGCGCAGCCCATAAGCGCGGCGATATCTGCTTCTTCGATATCGACGGAACACTCGCCTGGCAAGACCCTCGAGTGGCACAAGAACTTCCCGAGAGCGAGCGAGACCTCTCCCCCTATCCCAATGAAGCGGTCTCGCAAGCCATCCGTGATTTTGTCGCCAAGGGCAATATGGCGTTTATCTGCACAGGGCGCACGCTGAGCTGCATCCATCCAAAGCTGCTCGAGCTGCCCTGGACCGGCATCGTCTGCCTCGCGGGTGGCTATGTCGAACTTGAGGGACACGTGATTCGCGATTTGGCGATGACGCCCGGCATGCTGCAGCGCCTTGCTCCCATTCTTGAGCAATCGGACGAAGTGATTCGTTTTGAGGGACTCAATGGCGTCGTTCGCATGAGTGCCGATGCGCCCGACGCCCCGGGATACGCCCGCACCGTGGGCGATGCAATTACGCAGCTGCAACATTACAGCGCCTACAAGATCTTAATGTCCACGTCGCTTGCCAACCGCATCGCTCAGGATCAAGCGTTTGAGCCGCTGCTCTGCTTTAACGAGCTCGAGCTCGAAGTGACCGAGATTTCGCCTCGCGAATGCACCAAGCGCGAGGGTATCCAGTCCGTACTCGACGCCCTCGATCCCCACCACGGAACCGTATACGGCATCGGCGACGCCAGCAATGACGTCTCGCTGATGAACGCCGTCGACGTTGGCATCGCCATGGGCAACGCACCGGACTTCCTCAAGGAAAAGGCCGACTATGTCACCGACAGCATCGACCACGACGGCGTCGTCACCGCGCTCGAACACTTTGGGCTTATCTAGCCAAGCCCCTACCGCACTTGCGGCCGCATGGACCAATCGTCTTCAACCGCCGCGCTCGACGCCCTAATGTGGCAATATGTTGTCTGCATAATGCAACGATGCAACCTATCAAAGAATGCGAGAACCCGTGTCCAGTCCGTTTACCAGCTTTTTAGCCCAGCACTTTGACCAGATTAACGACTATCTGGCCACGTTCTTTGACGGACAGGCGACTTCCGCCGATATCGAGCGCTACCTGTATACCCCGCTCTCGGCATTTACGGCAAACGCTGGCAAGCGCCACCGCCCGCTCATCTGCATGCTCGCCGCCACTGCGGTAGGCGGCAGCTTTGAGAGCGCCCGCAGCGCAGCGGCGGCCATCGAGCACTTTCAGTCGGGCGCACTCATCCACGACGACATCGCCGACAACGGGCAGATTCGTCGCGGCAAGCCCTGCATGCACCTTACCGAGGGCACCGGTCTTGCCATCAACTGCGGTGACCTGGCGCTCACCATGGTCACCAAGACGGTTCTCGACGATCCCACGCTCGAGTCCGACGTGAAGCTGCGTGTGCTCCACGAGCTTACCGAGATGATCGTCCGCACCATCGAGGGTCAAGCACTTGACCTGGGTTGGGTCCGTGACGAGCGCTTTGATATCTCGGTTGATGACTACCTGGACATGGCGACGCACAAGACCGCGTATTACAGTGGAGCCACGCCGCTTGCCGCCGGAGCCATTATCGGCGGCGGCAGCGAAGAGCAGGTCGAGGCGCTACGCGCCTTTGGCCTGCACACCGGCCTTGCCTTTCAGATTCAGGACGACCTGCTCAACTTGGTCGGCACCAAAGAGGCCGCCAACAAGGACTTCCGCACCGACATCACCGAGGGTAAACGCACGCTCGTTGCCGTGCACGCCCTGTCTGATGAGCGCCATCACGACGAGGTCGAGGCAATCCTTTCCTCGGGCACCGAGGACCCCGCGCAGCTCGCGCGCGCCGTGGAAATCTTCCAGCAGATCGGCTCTGTCGATTTCGCCCACAACTATGCGCTCGACCTGACCGCCAAGGCCAAGGCCGCTATCGAAGGCGTCGAGCTCGACCCGCATGCGCGCGAGCTCTTCCTCTCCATGGCAGATTTCTTTGTGGAGCGCCTCAACTAGCGGGGGTCACAAAACCTGTGGGCAGCGCGTTTGGGTACAAGTTGCTACACTGTTGAGTGCATGTTTATGCATTGTCTCGCGTTGTCTATCCGACACGCGCTCAAAATAGTACGAATCGTACGCCGAAAGGGGTTCGTTCATGGAACCTATTACCACGGGCATGCAGGGAGCAGCCGTCGAGGATGTTCAGTCCCGCCTTCTGCAGCTCGGTTACACCATCGATGCCGACGAGGTCGCCGACAAGCGCTTTGGCACCACCACCGAGCAGGCCGTCAGCACCTTCAGGCTCGACAGCGGCCTTGCTGCCGGTCATGCCGTCGATATCCCCTGTTGGAGCGCCCTGGTCGACGCCTCGTATAAGCTGGGCGACCGCACTCTGTATCTGCGCATGCCCAATTTCCATGGCGCCGATGTGCAGGCCCTGCAGCGCGCTCTCAACGTTTTGGGCTTTGCCTGTGGCGAAGACGACGGCTACTTTGGTCCGCATACCGAGGCCGCCCTGCAGCAGTTCCAGGAAAATGTCGGCCTGTTTGCCGACGGCATGGCCTTCCAAGACACCTACGCCTACATCAACCGCCTGCACCATGTGTGGGAGGGCAAGCCCTCGGTCACCGAAGCCGAGTCCCGCATCGGTTTTGCTCGCGCCGCCAACGTGCTCGAGCGCTTCCAGATCGCCGTTATCGGTGAGGACCCCATCGCACGCAGCGTTGCTTCGCGCATGTGGAACATCGCCACGGCAACGACCGACAACAGCGGCATGATGCTCTGCGACTCCGAGGTCCCAACCGACGTTGACCTGGTGCTCGAGATCGCAAGCGACGAGCTGCCCGCCGACGCCGCGCCACGCGCCACGATTGCCCTCGCCGAGTGCCACAACCTGGCCCAGCGCATCCGCACCGCCAATGTCGCCGCGCAGCAGAAGCCGGCTCGCATTCGCATTGAGCTCACGGGCATGACGCGCTACAACGGCACCTTCACGGCCAGCGACGCGCAGACGCTCGCCGTACGCCTACTCGACGGCGTTTGCGATGCCCTCGCAGATTAGGTAAACTAGACGAGTTGCTTTTGGGCAACACCACACATTGGGACGTAGTTCAACGGTAGAACTCCGGTTTTTGGTGCCGGCTGTTGGGGGTTCGAATCCCTCCGTCCCAGCCATTAAAACTGAGCGCCCTAAGCCCATAACGGCCCAGGGCGCTTTCTTGTGGGCAAGCGGAGGAATTCGAACCCGCAAGGGTGCGGAGCTGAGGAAACGCGAAGCGTTTTCCAGCGCAGCACGCAAGGAGCGAAGCGACGCAGCGGGGCGCGGCCGCCGACCAGGCAGACGCGGAATCCCTCCGTCCCACACCAGCCAAGAGCCCCTCACGTCAAGCAAATCGAGCCAACGCCGCCAAGCGGAGGAATCCGAACCCGCAAGGATGCGGAGCGACGCAGCGGGGCGCGGCCGCCGCAGGCAGACGCG
>USCN01000034.1 GCA_900553165.1 uncultured Collinsella sp. | reverse complement strand
GCGAGCTCGACATCGACGAGCTGGGCCTTTCGCTCGAGGAGCTCAACGACATCGACCGCGTCTACGTGATCGCTTGCGGCACCAGCTATCACGCTGGCCTCATTGCCAAGAATCTCATTGAGGGCTGGGCTCGCATCCCCACCGAGGTGGAGGCGGCCAGCGAGTTCCGTTATCGCAACCCCATCATTACGCCGACGACGCTTGTCGTTGCCGTGTCCCAGTCGGGCGAGACGGCCGATACCCTTGCCGCCATTCGCGATGCGCGCATCAAGGGTGCCAAGGTCTTCGGCATCACCAACGTGGTGGGCAGCCCCGTGGCGCGTGAGAGCGACGGCGTCATCTACACCAAGGCCAACAAGGAGATCGCGGTCGCCTCGACCAAGAGCTTCATCGGCCAGGTCGTGAGCCTTACGCTTTTGGCTCTGCTGCTGGCGCAGGTCAAGTACCGCTTGACCACCAAGCAGGCGCGCATGCTGTTCCGCGAGCTTTCCGATACGGCCGAGCAGATCCAGTGGATTTTGGATACCCAAACCGAGGCCGTGCATGAGGCCGCCCTGCTGTGCAAGGACGCGCAGTCGGCGCTGTTCGTGGGCCGTGGCATGGGTGCCGCTATTTCCTACGAGGGCGCGCTCAAGCTCAAAGAGGTCAGCTACCTGCACGCCGAGGCCTACGCCGCCGGTGAGATGAAGCACGGCCCCATCGCGCTGATCGACCCGGGCTTCCCTGTCATCGCCGTGGCCACCAAGAGTGCCACCTACGACAAGACCGTGTCGAACCTCATGGAGTGCAAGGCGCGCGGCGCCAAGGTCATCGTCGTTGCCACCGAGGGCGATGAGGAGATCAACAAGATCGCCGACTGCATTATCCGCGTGCCAGCAGTCCGCGACGTGTTCAGCCCCATCACGGCGAGCGTCCCGCTGCAGCTGCTCGCCCGCGAGGTCGCCATCCTGCGCGGCTGTGACGTCGACCAACCCCGAAACCTGGCGAAAAGCGTCACGGTCGAGTAGTTGGTTCCGCCGTTCTAGCGACTAAGGCCCGGCTCCGCATCAAGACGGAGCCGGGCCTTGTTGCATTTGCTCGGATAAAACCTGCCAAAATAAACCTGTCCCTTTTTGGCAGGTTAGCGGAGCTTGCTGGTCTCGAAGTACTCGGGGAACTGGTCCAGAACCTCGGTTTGATTGCGGAACATCATGTGCAGGTGCTTGCTGACCAAAAAGCTCGCTTCGATGGGGTCGCGACCGGCGATAGCGCGGCGAATCTGCTTGTGCTCGTTCACGATGTCCTGATTGTCGAGAACCTGCGTGGCGGCGCGCAGCCAGCGGAAGCGCTCCAGGTCGGCATTGGTCTCTTCGAGCCACGACCACACGGTGCTGCGACATGCGATGCTAAAAATCATGTGATGCATGAGGTTGTCGCTCAAAAAGAAGCCGATGCGATCCTCCTCGGCCATGGCCTTTTCCTGCAGCACGATGGCGCGGTCGAGCTGCTCGATGCCGGCCGACGTGGCGCGCGCACAGCACTCCACAATCACCTGCTTTTCCAGATGCTCGCGGATGTAACAGGCACTCTCGGCAAGGGTGAGGTTGATGGGCGAGACGTAGGTGCCGCTCTGGGGCACGGTGCGCACCAGGCCTTCCTGCGCCAAGCGAACCAAAGCCTCGCGCACGGGCGTGCGACCCATGTCCAGGTCATCGCAAAGCTGCTTGACGCCCAGCTTTTCGCCCGGCTTGTAGTCCAGGTAGACGATTTTGCGTCGAATGGTGTGGTAGGACTGGTCCTGTAGGCTCGTTTCCTGCTCGCCGACGTGCATCGATTCTTCCATAGCGCCTCGCAACTGTTCTATCAAACTCATATGTCAGTTGTTAATTATGCCGCGAATCAGCTCTCCGCGGTGGGTAATTCGGCTGTTGCCTGAGAACTATCGCGGCATCTTAGTCTGTGTTTGCGCAAGGCTGTGCTCAATGTTGCCGTATCATAAGCCGTCGCAAACGTGAAATAGAAAGAAGGAATCCCATATGCAACTGGCAAATATCGTACGCGAGCGCTGGAAAGGCGTCTTGTTCTGCCTGATCATCGCCATTCCCGCGACGTTGCTCGGCAAACAGGTTGAGGTGGTCGGCGGTCCGGTATTCGCCATCCTCTTTGGCATGGTCCTGGCGCTCGTCTTTCCCAAGAATCGTCGCGAACAGCTCGCCGCCGGCGTCACCTATACGTCCAAAAAAGTCTTGCAGTACGCGGTTATCCTGCTTGGCTTTGGCATGAACCTCTCCCAGATTCTGTCCAAGGGCGCCCAGTCGCTGCCGATTATCGTGGCGACAATCTCGACCTCGCTTGTCATCGCCTTTGTGCTCTGCCGCGTTATGAACGTGCCGGGCAAGATCGCGACGCTTGTGGGTGTGGGTTCGTCGATTTGCGGCGGTTCTGCCATCGCTGCGACCGCACCCGTCATCGATGCCGACGATCGCGAGATTGCCCAGGCTATTTCGGTCATCTTCCTGTTTAACGTTATCGCGGCGCTCGTGTTTCCGACGCTCGGCGGCATGCTCGGGCTGACCAACGAGGGCTTTGGCCTGTTTGCCGGTACCGCCATCAACGACACCTCGTCCGTAACGGCTGCGGCGAGCGCCTGGGACAGCATGCACCCCGGCGCCAATGTGCTCGAGAGCGCCACAGTGGTCAAGCTCACCAGGACGCTGGCCATTATTCCCATCACGTTGGTTCTCGCATGCTGGCAGATGCATCTGGCGCGCAAGGCCGGCGGTGACGCCAAAAGCACGTTCTCGCTTAAACGCGCGTTTCCCATGTTCGTGCTGTTCTTTGTGCTGGCGAGCGTGATCACCACGGTGCTTCAGCTTTCCGCGTCCTTTACGGCGCCCATCAAGGAGCTGTCGAAATTCTTTATTGTGATGGCCATGGCGGCTATTGGCTTTAATACCGATATCGTCGAGCTGGTCAAAAAGGGCGGCAAGCCCATCGCATTGGGCTTTTGCTGCTGGATTGGCATTGCGTGCATGAGTTTGGGAATGCAACACGTACTGGGAATCTGGTAGAGAAGTAGCTTGTTTGCGTGCTGGTTGCTGGTGAGCGCATCCTCACGGTGGAGCGATAGGAGCTCTTGCGGGTATGGCTTGTCCGCAGGTTTATAAGTCCCGAAGAGCTCTTATCGCCCCGCCAGGATGGCGATGCGGGGCAACACCTATACTCGCAGGACGGCGCTTTCTGCCCTATAGTGTTTGGTGAGCAATATCGTTCAATTTTGAAACACTCGGTCGTGCGACCGTCGGCGGCTGCATGTCGCCGCGGACAGGGGCAAATCATGGATAGCGATGCCAAGCTGAACATCTTGACCGAGGCCCTGGCTGCTGCCGGGGCCTCATTGGCAATCGATGCGCGTGGGGACGTCGCGATCTCGACCATGAATGACGCGGCGCTTGAGCGGGATGTGGCGGCTTTTGTAGCTGAGCGCCTCGACCGTATAGGAGACGGCGCGCGTCTGGTTATGGGGCGTGCGGGTGCGCGCCTGAGCCTGACCGTTCGCCCCACCGACAAAGAGGGCGGGGGGCTTTGGGTCGTCGTGGTCCGCGAGGTGCGCGGTGCCGCGGCGCATGCGGGCATCGAGTGGCTCAACGCCGACGAAGTTGAGGCCCGCTACGAATCGAGCGCGTACGGCATCGTTGAGGGGGCGGCCTCGGTGGCTGCGCCGGTTGCAGAGAGTTACGCGCGCGGTGTGCCTCTTATGCTCGAGGGCGAGCTGGGAGCGGGTCAGGTCGAGATTGCCAAGCGCCTCTATCTGGACGGTCCTTTTGCCGATCAGCCCTTTGTTTCCGTTGCGCTCGATGAGCTCACCGAGCGCGGTTGGCGCCATGTACTCAAAAGCGTCGAATCGCCGTTGTTCCAAATGGGGCTGACCCTTTGCATTGAGGGCTGGAACGCGGTTGGCCCCCAGCGCCTCCGCGAGCTGGTCTCCACGATGACCGACACCGCGTTGGCGACGCGCTGCCATGTGGTGCTGACGGCGAATGACATGCCGGGCGGCGGCGAAAGTGATCAAGCCGCCTTTGTGACCGAGCGCTTCGCCTGTGCGGTGAGCGTCGCGCCGGCAATCGCCGAGCAGGGAGCCGCGTCGACGAAGGTCGCGCGCTATTTGGAATATCTCGCTGATGCATTTGGGACGGCAGCGCCCACGCTGTCTGCCGCGGCGACGAAGACGCTCGATGCTTACCGCTGGCCGCGCAACTATCTGCAGCTCCGCGAGGTCTCGGAACGACTGTATATATTGGTGGGGGCGGGCACGGTGGACCGCGCTGTAGCGGAGGAAGTGCTCGCCCAAGAGGATGTGATTAAGACCGCAACCTTTGGCGCCCCGACGCTCGAAAGTGGCCTGTATATCCTGCGACCGCTGGCCGATACCGAGCGAGATATCGCGCATCTGGTTGTAGACCATCTCCACGGCAACCGAACCCGTGCGGCGGAGGTGCTGGGCATAAGCCGTACAACGCTGTGGCGCTTGCTGAAAGACGATGACCGTTGAGCGAGGCGCCCGTGACCGCGCGCGACGCGTGTGCTACAGTCCAAAGCGTTATTGTTTCGATTTGGTTACGGCGTGCGAGGGCATATGGCTGAGACTTCAAAACCGAGCCGCAGAAGGCGGAGCGCCGCGCCGGTTAACCGACGCACGACATCGGTGACGTGGGGCAAACACGCCTCGGGGTTTGATGGCTCGTTCAAGCGCACTAAATACGGCTATCCTTCGGCAAGCGCCCGCTTGGCAATGCAGGCAGAGTCCTCGCTGTGGGGCCGCAAACGCGTGGTGGGCTCAAAGCTCAAGCACGACGGAACGCTCGGTTACATCAGCCGCGGGGCGGCTCGCCGCAGCGGGCTCAATCCCGCCGGCTGGCATCGCTACGTGCCGATCGTGGCCGCCGTTGCAGTGATCGTCATCGCGCTCGCTGCGCTCGGATATGCCGGCGGTGGCGCCAACTTGGACGCAGTGTTTAAATCGCCCGAGCTCGCGCATGCAGGCACAGAAGTTATCGAGGGCGCTCAGACCCAGACGGGTGTCGCGCCCCAGCGCGGTATCGTCGCGGCGGCCTCCACCATCGCCGATGCGCAAAAGGACGAGGACGAACAAGGCAGCGAAGCCGAAACGACCCAGACGAACGAAACGACGACAACTCAAATATCAACATAGCTTGCCGGCAGAAGGGGACGTTCCTTTTCTGCCGGCAGTTTGGGACACTCCTGCGCTACTTGACGTATACCACGTTGTCGCGGCGGGGTTTGGGCTCGGGTAGCGTGTCCTCGGCATAGCCCAGAATGCAGTGACCGACGCCGCGCAGACTGCCGTCGGCGGGCAGGCCCCAGCTGGCCAGCAGCTCCAGGCCCTCGCCCGAGTCAAAGACCTCATGCGCGCGGTGAATCCAGCACGAATCGACACCCAGCGCATAAGCGGCGTTGAGCAAGTTGCCCATGGCGAGCGAGCCGTCTTCCAGATGTGTGGGCACGCTGCGGTCAACCAGCACCACCACAACGGTCTTGGCGCCATAGAAGGGGTCGCTGTTGCTGCCCATGACTTGCGCGTTGAGCTGCGAGAGACGCTCGACGGTCGCGGGGTCGGTGACGGCGACAAACGTCACCGGCTGGCGGCCCATGCCGCTCGGTGCATATTGGCCGGCTTCGATAATACGTGCAAGCTTTTCGGCCTCGACGGGACGATCGCTGTAGTTGCGGCAGCTGCGGCGGTGAATGAGTGCTTCGATAGTCTCCATGGTGTCTCCTTGCGGTGGCGTTGCAGATGCCCCGTTCATACCCGTCGGGCTCAAACGATAGACGGTCAATTGCCCGGCCAAAAGGATAGATTCCAATTGGGAAAGTAGGTTTGCATAAAAGTACCTTCAGAATGTGACAAACAAATGGGATGGTTAAACGTTTTATCCCGTCTACCCTGCGGTTTTTTACCACTTGCCTAAATGACGAACGCATAACCTCTGATAAAGGTTTTACTAAAGGAGTACCAACGTTTATCAATGCGCCGTGGTGGCGCCGGGCCAGGAGGTAACATCATGTTCCAGGCTGGAGATGTCGTCGAGACCGATTTCGAAGGATTTCTGAAGCTGCTGCGTTCCAAGACGCGCGCTTTCGTGTCGATCAACGATCACGAGTACTACATCACGCACACCGATGGCTATTGGCGTGTTCAGGATTGCGAGGCCCTCAACGACAAGGGCCACTTTACTGACTGTTCTGAGTTGGTCAACACGGTCTGCGAGGTCGTCGAGCTGCCGTGGATTGCCGGCAAGAGCCTGCATGACAGCTTCTCGGGCGCTACGGTCTATGAGGCCGTCGCCGCTTAACAGGCAATAAAACCCGATTTTCACGTGACCGCTGGCGCCGCCCCCGCGCCGGCGGTCTTTTTCTGTCGATAGGCCATAAAAGTGCACGCATTTGCGGAGAGGCTGTTGACGATAGTCAAAACTCGGACTAATCTAGAGACATAAAATTGGTCAAAAATCGGACAATCGAATGGTGGGATAGATGAATGGTGCGGTTAAACTGGTCGACTTCGACCGGTTGCTCAATGGACTCGACCATATCTATTCGGAGTTCTCGCGTGCCTGCGGCCTTTCGGACTGCGCTTACTGGATGCTCGTCGATACCAGCACGGCGGGCGGCAGTATTGCCGTAAGCCGTCTGACAAGCGAATGGTTCTACAGCAAGCAGACCATCAATTCGGCAATTAAAACCTTGACGGCGCGGGGCTTCGCAACGTTGGAGTTTGCCGAAGGCAGTCGTAAGAACAAGGTTGTGAGCCTGACCGAAGAGGGCAGGCGATTTGCCGAGCGTTATGCGCTGCCGGCACTCAAGGCCGAGCAGCGAGCCTTTGGCGCGCTTGAGCCATGTGAGCAGCGCGAGATTATGCGCTTGATCGGCAAATTCTCTCAGGTGCTCGGCGACGAGTGCGAGACATTTAAACAGCAGGTGGCAGCCGCAAGCCAGATGCAAGATCGACGTGAGGGGGAGTCGTGCGACTGTTAATGAGGTTTTTGAAGCCATATCGAGGGCTTGTCGCAGTGACACTGCTGGTGCTGCTGGTGGATAACGTCGGTACGCTGTTGGTTCCCACGATGCTGGCGAACATGGTCAACACCGGTATTACCACGGGCGATGTCGACTACATTTTACGCAACGGCCTATACATGTTTATCGCGACCAGCATGGCTAGCGGCGGCACGGTGCTGGGCTGCTATCTTTCGGCGCGCCTGGCCGCCAACGTGGCTTGCGATATCCGCAATGCCGTGTACGACAAATCGCTCGAGCTCGCGGCCAGCGATTTTGAGCGCTTTGGCACCGGATCGATGATCACGCGCTCGCTCAACGACATCAACGTGATTCAGCAGGCGATTCTGCAGACCATTCAGCTGGTGCTGCCGGTGCCGTTCTTGGCTGTGGCGGGCATCATCTTCGCCTGGTTTATCGATCCTGCCATGGGCACACTTCTGGGCGTAGTCGTTGCGATTGTGCTGGTGGCGGCGGTCTTTACGGTTGCCAACGCGGCTCCGGTCTTTATGCGCTTGCAGAGCTTTATCGACCGCATGAACGTGGTGCTGCGCGAAAACATCGTGGGCGTGCGCGTCATCCGCGCGTTTAACAAGGAGCGCCATGAGGAGCAGCGCCTAGACGAGGTGTTTAGCGATTACGCGGCCAACGCCATTAAGGTCAACCACCTGTTTGTGGGGCTCGACAGTTCCAGCTTCTTTTTGATGAACATCGCCGAGGTGGCGGTGCTGTGGGTGGGCGGCAACCGCGTAGGCGCCCACGCCATGCAGATTGCGAGCATCTCTGCGGTGCTGGAGTATGCAATTCTGATCCTGTTCTTTGTGATGATGGCCCAGATGGTGGTGCTGACGCTTCCGCGTGCTGCCGCGTGCCTGAACCGTGCGCAGCAGGTGTTGGAGATTGAGCCGAGCATCGTCGATGGCGAGCGCACGCTGGATGACGGGGCGCGCGAGCCCCAAGACGAAGCCGATGCGGTGGCCGTGTTCGACCACATGTCGTTTCGCTTTGACGATGCCGACGAGGACACCCTGTGCGACCTGAGCTTTGCCTGCCGTCGCGGTCAGACGACTGCGATCGTTGGCTCGACAGGCTCGGGCAAATCGACGGTGGCAAAGCTTCTGCTGCGCTTCCACGATGCCACCAAGGGCTCCATTCGCCTGAATGGTGTGGACCTGCGCGAGCTTACGCAAGACGAAATCCGCGGGCGCATTGCCTATGTGCCGCAGAAGGCGTGGCTGTTCTCGGGCACGGTGGCGAGCAACCTTCGCTTTGGTAACGAAGGCGCGACCGAGGGCGACATGCTTCACGCGCTTGAGGTTGCCCAGAGCACCTTTATACTCGACCAGCCGCAGGGGCTCGATACCCCGGTTGCCCAGGGCGGTACGAACTTCTCGGGTGGTCAGCGCCAGCGTTTGGCAATCGCCCGTGCGCTCATGAAGCATGCCGATCTATATATCTTCGATGACAGTTTTTCGGCCCTGGACTTTAAGACCGATGCCGCCCTGCGTCATGCGTTGCAAGACGAGACGCGTGACGCTGCGGTGCTCATCATCGCGCAGCGCATCTCGACGATCTTGCACGCCGACCAGATCGTCGTGCTCAAGGATGGCGAGGTTGTGGGTCTGGGCACGCATGGCGAGCTTATGGAAACCTGCGAGGTGTACCGTGCCATCGCGGAATCGCAGATGAAGGGAGGTGAGTAGCATGACCGAGGAGCTCAAGAAGCAGGGCGGCGTTGATGACGCCGTTGCCGCGGGACTGGTCGAGGAAACGGCTGCCGCGTCGACCGAGCTGGATGACGCCGCCAAGGCTGCGGCCGAGCGCGAGGCTCGCCGCCAAGCGCTCTACGAGGAAAACGAACGTGCCGAGGACGAGCGCGCCCGCGCCGAGGCAGAGCGTATGCGCGACGTGGACGACGAAGACGAGGACGAGACGCCTCGGGATACCTGGGCGACGGTGCGCCGCCTGTGGAGTGAGGCTGCCGGCGACCATTGGCGCTTCTATATCGTGTTCGCGAGCATTGTGTTCTATGTCATCTTTAACACTGCCGCGCCGGCATATAGCGCCCGCGTGATCGATGAGCTGTGGGGCCACATTCAGGTAGCGTTTGTCAACAACGCCACCTTCAGCATCACCTGGGAGAACTGTGGCAGGACTATCTTCATCTACTTTTTGATTTGGACGGCCGCCGCTTCGTTCTACGCGCTCCAGAGCTTTTTGATGTCGAGCGTGGCCGAACGCCTCAATCTACGCCTGCGCAACCGCATCGCGCAAAAGCTCAACCGTCTGCCGCTCGCCTATTTTGACGCGCATCGTCCCGGCGAGGTCGTCAGCCGTGCGACCAACGACCTGGACAAGATGTCCGAGAGCATGCAGCGCGGATTGCTGCAGCTGCTCGTGTCGATCGGCACGGTTGTTGGTGCTGTGAGCGTGATGTTCGTGTTCAGCGTGCAGCTTACGCTCGTCTTTCTGTTCTTTACGGCACTGTCGCTGCTGGTGACGAAGGTCGTCTCGCGCCGCACACACGATGTGACGGGCGAGCGCCAGGAGTGGGTGTCCAAGATTACGAGTGCGGTCGAGGAAGGCTATTCGGGCCGTCTGGTGATCCGCGCGTTTAACCGCGAACGTCAGAGCTCCGCTGAGGTGCACGAGGCTTCGAAGGAACTGGCTCGTGTGAGCACCAAGGCCGACTTTATGATCAATGCTGTCGGCCCCGCAGTGCGCTTTATCGGCCGTTTGGCGCAGATCGTTATTGCGCTTGTGGGCTGCAGCATGCTGGTTGCCGGTCACATGACCGTCGGCGTGTTCCAGGCGTTCTTCCAGTTTATCTACGAGGCGTCCGAGCCCATGACGCAGTTGTCGTTTACCTTCAACTCGCTGCAGAGCGCGCTGGCGAGTGCAGAGCGCGTGTTCGACCTGCTCGATGAGCCCGAGATGGAGGCCGATCCGCTGCCGGACAAGGCCGCCAAGCTGCCGGGTCGCGTGGAGGGCCGCGTCTCCTTTGAGCATGTGCGCTTTGGTTATTCGCCCGACAAGCCGCTTATGCGCGACGTGTCGTTTACCGCCGAGCCGGGCCAGAAGATTGCCGTGGTGGGAACCACGGGCGCAGGCACGACGCCGCTCATCAACCTGC
>USCN01000033.1 GCA_900553165.1 uncultured Collinsella sp. | reverse complement strand
CCTGCGCAAGACGGAAAGCACATTAAGTGCTTTCCTTTGCGTGCGGAACTCGCGATAAACTTAATTGCGCGCCGCTCCCCGCCCGCGCCGGGCAAACGTCGTTGGACTTATCACTGACATGAAATGGGCGCTTGTATATCGTCCGTTAGCTCAGCACGGTACAATGCTTTCAGATTTCAATTTGTATAATTAGTGGGGTTAATTCATGGCAGAATCTCGTGCGGAGCGTAAGGCTCATCGTGCTTTGATCGAGGCAGCTGAGGGGTCAGAGGAGAAAAAATCTTCTAAGAAATCCAAGTCGTCTCAGGACGCGAAGGGTAAGTCGGCCAAGAGCAAGGCCAAGGCCAAGCGTCCCAGCTCTCGTCGGAGCGGGGATAAGGCATCTCAGACTCGCACCAAGCGCCCGCATAAAGATCCGATTTCGTCTACACGTAAGTTTGTGGATCCCAAGTCTCCCTGTTCAATCATGAAATCTTGCGGTGGGTGCACGGCGATCAATCGTCCTTATAAAAAGCAGCTGGCAGCTAAGCAAGCTGCTATGGAGGAGCTTTTTGCTTCGCTTTGCGAGCGTGAGGGCATTGCTGTCGATCCCATTCGTGGTATGGGTGTCACTTTGGGCGACCCGGGCAAGTATCCTGCGCCGCGTGGTTTTCGTCATAAGGCTGCCACCCCCTTTGCTCCCGGCAAGGAGGGCGCTGTCCGCTGCGGCTTTTTTGAGCGCGGCACGCACAAGATCGTCGCCGTTCCCGAATGCCCTGTCGAGGCCCCGGGTGCGCGCCAGATTCTCAACGGCATCGCACGCGAAGCTGAGCGGTTGCATATTCCCGCTTTTAATGAGGACAAGCATCTTGGTTTGCTTCGCTATGCCGTCGTGCGCTGCGGCTGGCGCACCGACCAGATCATGGTCACTCTCGTGGCCGCCCAGCGCGACTTGCCGCATGCACAGGAATTCTTTGAGGCCGTCGCCTCGCTCGATCCACATATCGTCACCGTTGCGCAGAATATCAACGGCCGCCCCGGCAATGCCATCCTGGGCGAGGAGACCCGCATCGTCTATGGCGCCGAATGCATGCGCGATCAGCTGCTCGGCTGCGAATTCGACATCTCCCCCACCGCGTTCTATCAGACTAATCCGCAGCAAACCGAACTGCTCTATCGACTCGCCATTGACGGCATGGATTTGCAGCAGGGCGACGTACTCATGGATGCCTACTGCGGCAGCGGAACCATCGGTCTGTGCGCCGCAAAAGACGCCCAGGACAAAGGCGCCGGCATTATGTTGCTCGGTGTTGAGCGCAACCCCGCCGGCATTGCCGACGCACGTCGCAACGCCGAGCTCAACGGCCTTACCCGTAACGCGTGGTTTATGGCTGACGATGCCACTGACTATATCCTCGATGCCGCCGATAACAACGAGCGCGTTGACGTTCTCTCCATCGACCCGCCGCGCGCCGGCTCCACACCCGAGTTCCTCGAAGCCGCTTGCGCGCTCAAGCCACGCCGCATCACCTACATCAGCTGCAATCCCGTCACCCAAGAGCGAGACTTACATCAGCTCCTCGATGGCGGCTACCGCCTGCTCAAGATCACGCCGGTCGACATGTTTCCCCATACCGACCACACCGAGACCGTCGCGGTCCTCGAGCGCCGCTAAGCTGCCCCAGTAGATTTTTGGGACAAGAAGGGGGCGACCCGTCTGGACCGCCCCCTTCACTTGGTTTATGAACGCCGTTACATGCCCTTGCGCAGGTCGCACACGCCTGCCGCCGCCATCTCGCGCAGCAGCGTCTCGCGGTCGCGCGTCACGATCAAATCTAGCGGGAAATGAATCTCGTCGAGCATCTTACGGGCGTGATCGAGCTTGCCAATGGCCATACCAATGTGGGCATCGGTCGAAACGCCGATCCCCACGCCCAGCTCGGCGCAGCGCTCGGCAATCTTGCGGCACACGGCCCAATGCTCAGTGTCGACACCGTGCTCAAGACTATGGTTGTTGATCTCGATAATCTTGTGCTTGGCCTTAGCCGCCAACAGCACCTCGTCGATATCGAACGGTACGCCCGAGCGCCCCGTATGCCCCAACATGAACACCTTGGGATGTTCCAAGGCATTGATATACATCTGGGTCGTTTGAGCCAGCGTCGCGCCCTCGGCAAACTGCGGATTATGCACGCTTGCCACCAAATAATCCAAATTGCGCGTCACCAATTCGAACAGCGAATGCTGACGACTGTACGAATCACCGGCGATATCAAGGTCGACGGGAATATCCTCGCCAAACAAGCTGCCGTCCAGCGAAACGATATCGGCCTCGGCGCCGCGCAGCACCAACACACCGCTCCAAATGCGCGGCCATATATCCTGATTGATAAAGAACTGATAACTACGCAGGTCATTGGGGCAGGCCGTAACCATCGAACTCAGGTGGTCCGCAGAACCAAGCACCTGCAGACCACGTTCGGCTGCCCAATAGACGTTCTCCTCAATGGTTGAGTACGCATGCGCGGAGAACAGCGTATGAGTATGAATATCACAAGAAAGAAGGTAGGGCATCGGGTCTCCTTATCCGGTGTGGCCGTCGCGTATATTCATTGTACGCATAGCTTTCAGCAGTCGTAAAACCACTTCATCCCAACCACACAACGGCACAGACAACGGGGCCTGGCTTGGCACCAAACCCCGTTTCACGTAAAACATTGTAAGCAGAGCGCTTTACTTTTAACGATACTCGTCCGCCAACTGTTTCCAAGCGGGTAGCGAATTGATAATCGTTTCGTAACTCACGCAATAGCCCAGGCGGAACCAACCAGGCATGCCAAAGCTGTCCGAGGGCACCGCAAGCAGCTCATACTTCTTCGCGCGCTCACAGAACGCATTCGCATCGGGCTCCAGCGCCTTCACCCACAGGTAGAATGCACCATCCGGCTCAACATAGGTGTAGCCGTACTCCGTTAGTGCGTCGGTAAGCACGGTGCGGTTGCGCGCATAGGCCTCAACATCGCTCGGTTCATCAATGCAGTCGATGATTACACGCTGGAAGAGGGCCGGTGCGCACACGAACCCCAGCGTGCGGGCGGCACCGGCAACGGCTGGCATCAGGCGAGCAGCCTGCGGATTGGTATTGGGGACCAAAATCCAGCCCACGCGTTCGCCCGGTAGCGAAAGGGACTTGGAATACGAGTAGCAGACGATGGTGTGCTCATAGATCGAAGGTACCCAAGGTACCTCGGCACCGTACACAATCTCGCGGTACGGCTCATCCGAGATGAGCATAATCGGATCCTCGGAATCGCGCTGAGCGTTGGCCTCACGCAGAACATTGGCCAGTCGCGTCAACGTGTCGCGCGTATACACGGCACCCGTGGGGTTGTTCGGCGAATCGATAATGACTGCCGCCGTCTTGTCGGTGATCGCCTTGAGCACGTTACCCACGCTCAGCTGGAACGAATCTTCATCGGCGAGCGCCTCGACACACGTACAGCCGGCCTTCTCAATCCAAACGCGATACTCCGGAAAGTACGGGGCGATAACGATGACCTCGTCACCCGGGTTCGTAACGGCGTTGAGCGTGCAGGTGAGCGAGGCCGCCGCACCCACGGTCATAAAGACGTCTTTGCCCTCATAGCTCGTGCCAAAGCGGCGGTTGAGCGATTCGGCGACAGCTGCTCGACATTGCGGCAGGCCTGGTGCGGGCGTGTAGCCGTGCAGCTGGTCACTCGGCAGCTCCAAGGCCTTCTTAATGGACTCAGCCACGGCAGCGGGCGCCGGAACGCTCGGGTTGCCCAGCGAGAAATCGAACACGTTTTCTGCACCGATCTGTGCCTTGCGCTCAAGGCCATAGCTAAAGATCTCACGGATGACAGAGCTTTCCGCGCCGCGAGCAAACATGGTTTCGTTAATCATCTGTTCCCCTTTCGCATAGGCGGTATTGTACGCTTTAGTTGAGCAAAGTACCCCAGCAATGCGGACCGAATTTTATCGAAAAGCAATGTTGATTGGGGACAGACTTAAATGAGCGTTTTCGCGCATTTAAGTCTGTCCCCAATCAACAGACGGCCCCATATCGGCCAAAGGAAAAAGCCTCCGCAGGTTTCCCCGCGGAGGCTTTCGCTACAAGAACTATTTGTCAGCGTCGGTGTTGCCGTCAGCATTGACGGCATTGTCATCGTCAGCATCCTCAGATGCGGCTTCGGCATCCTCCTGCATGGCCGCCTGCGCAAAAGCCGCGGCATCGGCCGCCAGCTCCTCCTCGCTCATGCGAGGCGCGCGCTTTTTGGTCGGCATGCCGGCCGCCTTGGCATTGCGCTCCTCCTTGGCCGCCAGGATATCGCCCTCGCGCTCAAGGTAGGCATCCCACTCGTTGTCGAGCAGGGCGCTCACAGCGTCGCCTTCGACGGTCTCGCGCTCAAGCAGCACCTTCGCCATCAGATCGAGCTGATCGCGACGGGCATCCAAAATCTCGACCGCTCGGCGATGGGCTTCGCGCATGATGCGCTGAACCTCAATATCGATGCGGCGCGCCGTCTCCTCGGAGTAATCCTGGTGATCGGCGTAATCGCGACCAAGGAACACCTGATGCTGCGCCTCGCCAAACACTTGCGTGCCCAGCTCCTCGCTCATACCCAGACGCGTAACCATCTCGCGCGCCATCTTGGTCGCGCGCTCCAGGTCGTTGCTCGCGCCCGACGTGATGTCATCGCACATGAGCTCCTCAGCAACGCGGCCGCCCAAGAACACGGCAAGCTCGTCGAGCATCTCGTTCTTGGTCTTGAGGAAGTGATCTTCCTGCGGCAGCTGCAGCGTGTAGCCCAGGGCCTGACCGCGACTGACAATCGAGATCTTGTGGACGGGATCGGAGTGCTCCAGGATATGACCGACCAATGCGTGGCCACTCTCGTGATAAGCGATCGTGGTACGCTCGGCCTCGGTCATCACGCGGCCCTTGCGCTGCGGCCCGGCAATCACGCGCTCCATCGACTCCTCGACCTCGCCCATCGAAATCACGGAACGATGACGGCGAGCGGCAAGCAGCGCGGACTCGTTGAGCAGGTTCGCCAAATCGGCACCGGTAAAGCCAACGGTCATCTGGGCGAGCTTCTCGAACTTCACGTCCTCGTCCATCGGCTTGTTCTCGGCATGCACGCGCAAGATCTGCTCGCGACCCTTTACGTCCGGACGGTCGACCGTAACCTGACGGTCAAAACGGCCGGGACGCAGCAGTGCCGGATCCAGAATGTCGGGGCGGTTGGTGGCAGCGATCAGGATGACCGACTCGCTCTCCTCAAAACCGTCCATCTCGACCAGCAGCTGATTGAGCGTCTGCTCGCGCTCGTCGTGGCCGCCGCCCAAGCCGGCACCGCGCTGACGTCCTACGGCGTCGATCTCGTCGATAAAGATGATCGATGGGGCCTGGGACTTGGCCTCCTTAAAGAGGTCGCGCACGCGGCTGGCGCCGACGCCCACGAACATCTCCACAAAGTCAGAGCCCGAGATGCTAAAGAACGGGACACCGGCCTCTCCGGCAACGGCCTTGGCCAGCAGCGTCTTACCAGTACCCGGAGGGCCCACCAGCAACACGCCGCGGGGAATCTTGGCGCCCAGCTTGCGATAGCGATCCGGGTCGCTCAAGAAGTCACGAATCTCTTCGAGCTCCTCAACAGCCTCGTCCACGCCGGCAACGTCTTCGAACTTAACCTTGGGGCGCGTAGCCTCGTTGGTCTTGGCGTTGGTCTTGCCAAACTGCATGTTTCTATTATTGGCGCCCATCATCTGGCGCATAAAGTAGAACATGATGGCGATCAGGGCAATCGTCGGAAGCACACTCATCGCCAAGTCGCCCCAAAAATCGGGATCGTTGGTGTTGACGATGTACTTGGTATCGGGGTGCTCCGACATGAGCTCGGCAAGCGAATCGGAGCCGACATAGGTCGAGGAGAAGCTCTTGAGCTCGCTCGTATCGCCCTTGTCCTTCTTCGTCTTCCAGTAATGGCCCGTCACGCTTCCGTCCTGAACCGTATAGGTCAGATCTTCGACGCGATCCTGCTTGATGGCGCTGACCATCTCGCTCGTCGCGAGCTTTACGGTATTGCTGGATTTGGCAAAGCCGGAGCCCATGTTAAAGAAGGCGTAACCCAGAAGCGCGCAAGCCAAAAGAAAATACAGCCAGCCCGTACGCGTGGGCTTCTTGCCTCCGGGCATCCCCGGAATCTTTGGGTCCCGGGGAGTCTGGGAATTGTTGTCGTTACGGTCGTCGGGCATCTTACGAATAAACCTCCGGTTTCAAAATGCCCAGATACGGAAGGTTGCGATAGCGCTCGGCATAGTCGAGGCCGTAGCCCACCACAAAGGCATCGGGGCAATGGGTTCCAACATACTTGGGCGTGATGGCCGAGGTACGGTCCTCAACGTCCTTCCACAGGAAGGCGGCGACCTCCAGCGAGGCGGGCTTGCGGCTCTCGAGGTTCTTCATCAGGTACTTGAGGGTCAGACCCGAGTCCAGAATGTCCTCGACGATCAGCACGTCGCGACCGCGGATGTCGATATCGAGGTCTTTAATGATACGCACGATACCCGAGGACTTCACACCGTCGCCATAGCTCGAAACAGCCATGAAATCGATGTTGGTCGGCAGCTCGATCTTGCGCATCAGGTCGCCCATAAAGACCACGGCACCGCGCAGGACCGCAATCAGCACCAGATCCTTACCCGCGTAGTCGCGCGTAATCTGCTCGCCCAAGCGAGAGACGATACCGTCGATATCCTCCTGCGTAAACAGAACCTTCTCGATATCCGGATGTTGAGAAGCCATGACAACCCTTTCTTGTGCTTATCGCCCACGCACCGCCGCATGGACGCGAACTACACATTCTAGCAGCGCACGGGGTATATTTACCAGCACGTGTGCCATCAGCGCGGGAATACCGTCAACGTCGCACAGAATAGCTAGCGCGAAGTGCTATTCCGCATCGACCACACGAAGCAGATATGCCACGCGCGTTGCGGCCGTGCATTTAAAACGCTCGTCCGCGCGAACGCCCGCGACCCATACTACGGCACCTCCCGGAGCCGTTCTTACCACGGGTACGCCAGAGCGGTCTGAAACAGGAATACGCGCCTCGTTCAACAGGTCTGACACTTTCTTGCTTCGGCCGTTCATCCCCAACGGACACAATACATCTCCCGGCACAGGGCTATCCACCCACAGGCATGCCGATCGTGCCTCGGTGGGAATCTCCCCGCGCGAGCCGGCTAGTATCCGCTCGTTATCGCGGTCGGCAAACCCCAGGGCCGCCGCATCCACCAAGGCCGCAACCTCTCCGGCAGCAGCAAGCTCGCGGGCACGATGCACGATATCGCACCCCGGCTCCACAGCTATCGGCTCTGCCGTCAGCATACGCCCCGCCCCCAGCGGCAGACGGCCGGGAACGGAGATCCAGTCGGCTACTAAGCCCTCGCGCGCCGCCGGGGCCTTGAGTGCCAGCATGCCGAACTCCACACGGGCATCAATTCCCGCAGGAAGCGTAACCGACCCCGAGCCCGCAGCGACGCAGGCGAGCACGCGCTCCACGTGCCGCATCTCCGGTCGCGCGTCGGGATCGATGCGCTTAATCGCCAACCGCACGATACGCCGTGCAATCACAACCTCGGCGGCGGCAAGACGGCGCGCATCGAGCACCAGTGCGCCCGCCGCTTCCTTGCGCAAGCAGCTTCGAAACGCCTGTGCCGAAAGCTGGGAAAGAAAGGCGTCTTCGTCGCCCAGAATTTCACAAGCGGCGCCAATCGTCTTACAGACGTTCGCGTTGCGCTGTGCCATCA
The DNA here is from genome assembly GCA_900553165.1 of uncultured Collinsella sp. Taxonomy (GTDB): domain Bacteria; phylum Actinomycetota; class Coriobacteriia; order Coriobacteriales; family Coriobacteriaceae; genus Collinsella. The sequence goes on along the minus strand of USCN01000033.1, from coordinate 2,868 downwards.
CCGGCATCACCCGATGGCGCACATAGTTGCGCAGGTACGAAACATCCTCGTTGCTTTCATCTTCCCGCCATGGCTGACCGTGCACCTGCAGATAGCTCACGAGCTCATCATGCGTGAGGTCGAGCAAGGGGCGCACCACAATGTTCCGACGGCGCGGAATGCTCGAAAGACCCGCGGGACCCGACCCTTTAATGGCATTCATCAAAAACGTTTCCGCGCGGTCCGACGAGGTATGCGCGGTGCAGATACGAGCCGCCGTCCGCGGTGCGCCCGATTCGGCACAAAGTTCGCGAACATATTTCCGTGCCGCGGCGTAGCGCACCTCGCGGGCCGCAGCCTCGATATTGCCCGATTCGTTATCAAAATAGGCATGCTCAACACACAGCGGCAAGCCGTATTGCGCACACAGGTCACGTACAAAGGCTTCGTCGCCATCGGATGCCTCCCCGCGCAGATGATGGTTCACATGCAGCACGTGCAAACGCTCGCGCGCAATGGGAGCGACGCCGCGGCCGACCAGGATATCAAGCTTTGATGTGCAAGCCATAAGGAGCAGCGCCGTCGAGTCCGCACCGCCTGATACCATGAGCACTACGGGGGCAGCGGCCTGCCGCGTTGCCAGGGCGCTCTTATCCGTCCTCGGCGCGGCATGATGTCCATAGTGCTGAGATACCGTTGGCATTCGCTTCCTCCTCTATTCGTCCGCACCCATTGTATCCTTTGGAATCTTATGTCTCGCCTGCACCTTCATATCCTCGGCAGCGGCTCAAAAGGCAACTGCGCACTCGTCGAGGGACCTCAGGGGCTCATCATGATCGACAACGGCCTGTCCCGCCGCGAGACACTTAAACGCATGGCGGAGCTTGGCCTCTCGGCAGACGACGTCGCCGCTCTTGTAATCACCCATGAGCATGGTGACCATATCAAGGGGCTCAATGTATGGTGCAAGCACTGGCATGGTCCCCTCTTTGCCAGCAGGGACACCCTTTCATGCAAAGAAAACCTCGCGCACCTGCCCGTAGAGGAATTTGACCCCGGCGACACGCTCCCCATTGCCGGCATCCACGTGCAAACCTACTCAACATCGCACGATGTCATCAATCCTGTCGGCTATCGATTTAATGCTCTCGATGATTCCATTGGGTTTGCCACCGACACCGGAGAGTTATCGAGCAAGGCCATAGGCATCCTCAAAGACTGTCGAGTTCTCGCGCTCGAAAGTAACCACGATGTAACTATGTTGCGCGAAGGACCGTACCCACGCTTTCTTCAGGAGCGCATCCTGTCCACAAAGGGGCACCTCTCCAACAACCAGGCCGCCGAAGCCGCGCGAGAACTTGTTACCGATCGCACCGAACAGCTCATCGCCATGCATATCAGCCAGGACAATAATCGTCCAAGCCTTACCGTCAAAAGCTATGCCAACGCGCTTGATGCAAGTCTCGATGATGAACTCGGCAGCTCAGCCACCTGTCTTCAAGGGCCACGGAAGCTCTCGATACGCCCTGCAAGTCAGTATCAACCGACAACTATTCAATAGCCCACTCAAGACAACAAAAGGGGGCTGGGAATCACTTCCCAGCCCCCTTAATTCATACTCTCGATTGAAGCAGAGCCATCGTTAGTCGATAGAAATCTTCGTGACGTTCTTCTTCTCGACAATCTTGGGAACCGTAACGGTCAGGATGCCGTCAGCATACTTAGCCGAAAGGCCCTCGCTCGAAGCGTCCTTCAGATACACGCCGCGCGTCGCGCTGTACGAGCCGAACTCCTTCTGGAGGAAGTTCTTGCCCTCGTTTTCGGCGCTCTCCTCGACGTTCACACTGATCGACAGGCGACCCTCATTGAGCTCGACGTCGATGTCATCCTTGGCGACACCGGTAAGATACGCCTTGACCTCGTAGCTCTCGCCCTTGTCCTCAACGTCAACGGGGAACGCCTTGGAGGCAATCGAGCTATTCGCCAGGTCGGTCATGTCATCAAACAAATCGAACAGCGAACTTGCAGAAGGACGGACGCCAAAAACCGAACGATAAGGAACCATGCTTGCCATGTTTACCACTCCTTGTAAGGACTGCCGAGTCATCTTCTAGGTGACTGGGACTTCTTTTGACGCTGTTATATATGCCCAGCTGCTTCTTATATATACATCGACTATAAAGTTTTTTGAGTCTATTTATATAAGCATATCTAAGTCTGGTTGACTAAGGTTTTGTCTAATAAACGGAATTTGAACGTAGGCTTAAATAATGTATGCAATCCCATCAAAACTAGACGGCTGGCTTACAATGGGCGCATACACGATATTGATGACGAACTAAGGGCATCATGGACGATCAAAAACAGGACAACACGTTTATGCCGGAGCAGGACGAAGCATCCAGCCCGCAACCGATTCGATTCCATCGCCCCCACATCTCGCAAGAGCCTATCAATGACCCAGAGCCCAAATATGTGACAAGAAACCGATATCAAACACTCGAAGAAGCGCAAACGGGGCGCAAACATATGGGCGTCGCCTCGGGAGACCCTGTATATCTGAAAGACGCACCATTATCTAAAAACAGCGCAGCTAGTGATGAGCCGATGAAAGCATCCGCCGCTCATCAACAAAGAGGGCCTCGACCCAAGCAAACCTTGACGCATTCGGCTCGCTATCTCGAAACGCCAAAACAGGGAAAGTCAATCTTCGTTTCGTCAAGTAAACGACGCAAGCAGCATCAGCTGACAATCCTGCTTATGATCATTGCGGCCATAGCAGTTGCCCTTGTTATACGATTTATTTTCTTTAAATAAAGGCTAAATACCGAAAACAACAAGATCGTCTGGTGTAATTGAGTCATTTACACCCCGTAAACGCAAAAAAGG
>USCN01000032.1 GCA_900553165.1 uncultured Collinsella sp. | reverse complement strand
TGGCGGCAGGGTTTACGTGCTTGCCGTCACAGATGATCTCGGCGTAGGTCTCGGGCGTAGACATGGCAGCACCCACGACACCGGGCTCACGGTGATGCAGACCGCGCTGGCCGTTATAGGTATGCGTAAAGCAGCTGGCACCGGCATTGATAGCGGCGATGCACTCATCGTAGGTGGCGTCGGAGTGACCGATGCTGGTCACCACGCCCTTGGCGTTCAGAGCAGCCGCATAAGCAGCGGCACCGTCGCGCTCGGCGGCCATGGCGCTCTTAACGATGCGACCGCCCGCAGCCTCCTGCCACTGGTCGAAAACCTCCTCGGAGGGGTCAATCAGGTAAGCGGGGTTCTGCGCGCCCACGTGCTTCATGGTAAAGAAGGGGCCCTCCAGGTAGATGCCCTGAATGCGGGCACCGCAGAAGTCGGGGCCGCGGCCCTCGTCCGCCTTGGCGATAGCAGCGCAGGCGTCCTTGATCTGCTCGACGCCATCGGTGAACGTCGTGGGCAGCCAGCTGGTGGTACCGCGACGGGCGAGCTCGGTTGAGCTGATATCGATGCCCTCGGGATCGTTATCGGTAGTTGAGTGGTTGTAGAAGCCATGGATGTGAGTATCGACCATACCCGGTGCGATCCACGATCCCGTGTAGTCCTTAATCTCGCAAGAGGGCTCGTCGGCCTGCCAGGCGCCAAAAACGCCATCCTCGACCATAAGATAGCCGCCCAGTTGCGGGCCTGCCGGCAAGAAGAACTTGTCAGCCTTAATTGCGTACGCGCTCATATGCACTCCTCGCTTCTAAAGCAGTTGACTGTGGTAATGCTTATACCCAGCTCACGTAAAACAAAAAGCGCCCGCCCGCCGTTATGAGCGGACGGGCGCCCTTACAGGGGGACGCGATTAAGCGGTGAAGGGGTGAATCGTCACGCCCTTAACCACGCGGTTGACCGTGCCGGTGGGGCTCGGCGTATCGGGCGTGTTGCCCACGCGGACGGAGTTGAGCAGGCTGATAGCCTGGGCAAACATCACGAACGGCAGAGCAAGGTAACCCTCGGGAAGTGCCTCGTAGCCCTTAAAGGTGAAGGACTCACCCTCATAGACGGTGGCACCTTCCTGCTGAACGGCGATGGTGTGCTGAGCGATCTCGTCGCCACCGATCTCGTTGAGGATGTCGATGTCGTACTGACGGGTGTAGGCGTCGTTGTTGACGAACACGAAGACGAGCGTCTTATCGTCGACGAAGGACTTAGGTCCGTGACGATAGCCCATGGAGGTGTCGTAGGAAGTAGCGACCAGACCGTGAGCGAGCTCGAGGATCTTGAGCTGGCTCTCCTGAGCAAGGCCACCGAAGGAGCCAGAACCCAAGTAGGTCACGCGGTTGAAGTCGCCAGCCAGGTAATCGGCGATCTCGGGCTCACGGGAGATGACCTCCTCGCCCATCTTGGCAATCGTCTCGACCCACTCGGCCTTCTGCTCGTCAGAGGCAGTGTCGAAAATAAGGGTGGAGAGCAGGGTCATGCAGGAATAAGAACCGGTCATGGCGAAGCCCTTGTCGTTGGCGCGCGGGATGAGCAGCGTCAGCGCATTGGGATCATCGGCGGACTCGACGGCGAGCTTGCCCTCGGGAGCGCAGGTGATGTTGAGGAACTTGACGTTGTGGACGAGCTCCTTGGCAACGGCAACGGCGGCAAGGCTCTCGGGGCTGTTGCCAGAGCGGGCAAAGGAAACCACGAGCGTGGGATCCTCGGCGCGCAGGAAGTCGCGCGGGGCGCTCACGATGTCGGTCGTGGCGATGGGCTTAAAGTCGTAGAGATCAGTGTTGCCAGCGTGACGCAGGTACGGAGCGCAGGTATCGCCAACGTAGTCGGACGTACCGGCACCGGTGAAGACAACGGACAGACGACCCTCGCCCATAGCGCGAGCCTCGGCCAGGAAGGCCTCGATGGCCTCCTTGTTCTCGCGATAGATGTTGAGCGTATCACGCCAAAGCTCGGGCTGCTGAGCAATCTCGGCCGTGGTGATCTGGGCGCCGAGCTCGGTGAGCTCCTCGACACTCTTCTCGAACATTTCTAATACCTCTCCCTAGAAGTAATCCTCTGACGTGCAATTATACACTTCGGTTGGTTATCTGGTAGTAACCAGTTAAATGCAAAGAATCACCATATGGAAACGATGCGAGCACTAGTTACTGCGCTGGTGGTAAACCTTGTATTTAAACTGATCGGCACGAGCAACCGAGAGTGTGTACTCCACTACCTCGTTTGACTCGTTATACGTAGTCCTGACCAAATCGAGCACAGGCGATCCCTCGACAATTCCCAAAAGGTGGGCATCGGTGGGACGGGCTATGCTCGCATAGAACTCCTCTTCGGCCACGCGAATCTTTTGCTGAAAGTCCTGCTCAATCACATCGTAAAGCGGCTTACGCTCTAGCAGTGGTCGCTTTAGGGATAGAAATTGACGAACCGGTAGATAGCTGCGTTCGACCATCATGGGCATGTTGTCGGCAGAACGAAGACGCTTGAGCTTAAAAATGCGATCACCGATACGCAATCCCATATGCTCAGCCAGATTCTTATCGGCCTCCATCTCGCAAAAATCGAGAATCGTGGTCTCGGGTTCTCGACCCATCGCGCGCATCTGCTCGGTAAAGCTGTAGGACTGCATAAGATTGGTTGCCTTTGCCGAACGATCGGTCACAAAGGTACCGCGACCGTGCTGCCGAACCACCAGTCCTAAACGCTCCAGTTCCTGCAGAGCCAGGCGTACCGTAGTGCGCGAGAGACCATAGCGCTCCGAAAGTTCGCGCTCGGAAGGAATCATGTCACCGGCGCGATATTCATGGTCAATCTTTTCGGTCAGAATATCGACCAGCTGATCGTACAGCGGTTGCTTACGCGCTCCGATCGCCATCCTATCCTCCCTTTTGCTCGAATTCGGCTAACTACCTAGGGTGTTATGCATTATCTGTCTGCCACACCCGAATCATTAAGAAAACAAAAGCCGCGCGCTCTTTCGAGCACGCGGCTTTTAACATACACATGGCTTAAGGGGTCGGGGTGTGAGCCGCGTAGGGACACACCCCTCAAGCTAGAGCCTTACCAGATGCTCGGCCAGAGACCAAGCGGGCCAGCGCCCAGGATGCCAAGGACGAAGAGCAGGAGAATGCCCTTGGTCGGGGTCCAGCTGTGCTTAGCGAACATGTAGTAAAGCAGCAGCGTAAGCATAAGCGGGACGAGCTTCGGGACGATGGTGTTGAGGGTGTCGGCAACAGAGAAGTTGACCGGATCCTCGGTGACGGTGCCGTAGGTAACAGACTCCATGCCGTTGCCCAGATCGGTGACGCCGCACTCGACAGCGTTGCCGTCGGCATCGGAAGCGGTGAGGGCGTTGCCGTCCTCATCGGTCATGGCGATGGTACCGGCCTCAGCGGTCTCGGTATCGATGCCCTCCATACCGGTGAAGTTCTCGGCCTCCTTCTCGGAGACGATCACGGTAGTAGCGGAGAGGCCACGGGTGGTGCCGTTGGGGATCTGGAGGTTGATCTGGGTGCCACCCATGGTGACGACCAGGCAACCGACGACGAAGACGCCCATGATGGAAGCGGCACGCGTGAAGGCCTGCATGTTGGCGGTCAGAGCGTCAATAGCGCTGGTGCCAAGCTTGTAGGACCAGTTCATGAGCCAGAAGCGCAGAGCGAACTGGACGACGTTGAAGATCACCAGGAAGATGATCGGCGCAGCAGCGTTGCCGTTGATGGCCATGTTGGAGGTGATGCCGGCCGTGATAGGCACGAGCGTCAGCCAGAACAGGGCGTCACCGATACCACCGAGCGGGCCCATTGCGGCGACGCGGACGGCGCGGATCGTGGGGATGTCAACCTTGTTCTGCTCGAGCGAAAGCACGATGCCCATAACAAAGGTGACGAGGAACGGGTGGGTGTTGAAGAACTCCAGGTTGTGGCTCATGGAAGCCGCGAGGTCGTTCTTGTTGGTGTGGATCTTCTCCAGACCGGGGATGATGGAGTAGAGCCAGCCAGCGGCCTGCATACGCTCGTAGTTGAACGAGGCCTGCAGGAAGCAGGAGCGCCAAGCCATCTTGTTGAGGGTCTTCTGGTCGAGCTGCGGAGCAGGAGTGAGATCCTCGTAGTGCTCCGGGATTACATACTCATTAGATGCCATCTTCGAAGTCACCTCCGTCAGAAACAGCTGCACCCTTCAGCTCGGTCTGCTGCTGGAAGTCCCAGAAAGCGATGCCGAAGCCGATGAGAGCGAGGATGAGCAGAGCAGGGGTTGCCAGAGAATCGTTGGCAACGGTGATGAGCGCGAGGCCAAAGCCCATGAGGAAGAAGCCCCACATATCGCGGTTCATCATAACCTTGAGCAGGACGGCGAAGCCGACGAAGCGCATCATGCCGCCTGCAGCGGACAGACCGGTCTGCAGCCAAGTCGGGATGGCAGAAGCGATGGTCTGACCAATGGTAGCGCCAGCGATGAAGAACAGGGTGACGACGACAGCGAAGATCAGGCCGAGCAGAGCCATGGCGAAGTAGTTCAGGCGCTCGATGCCCTTGGTGTCCGCGTTATGAGCCATGTTATCGGCCGTGGACATAAGCGGGGACATAAGCGTGAAGACCAGGGTAACGCCGAGCTGACCAAGCAGGGCGAACGGAATGGCAAGGCCGACTGCCGCGTTGGGCTCGAGACCCGTAGCGATAGCGAGAATGGCTGCCATGATGCCGCCAATGACGGCGTTAGGCGGCTGAGCGCCTCCGATCGGCATGTTGCCGATCGTCATGAGCTGATAAGTACCACCCACGAGAAGACCGGTGTTGAGGTCGCCAAGGATAAGACCGATGACGGCGCCGGTGACGATGGGCTGATAGAGAGACTCGAGGAAGTCAAACTGGTCGATTGCCGCGATGAACGTGACGACGAAGACCAGAGCGATCTGGATGATCGAGTATTCCATCTTGCTCCTCCTTTCAAAATGAATGTACGCACTTTGGATATCACGTACAGAACGTCAGGGTTTCACTCCTGACAACGTGGATCACGAGGATTACGAGAAGAGCTTGCTCGTGTCCTCAACAGGCGTGCTCGGAACGCGCCTGATCTCCAACTCCACCCCCAATTCCTGCAGCTCTTTAAACGCAGCGACATCCTCGTCGTTAACTGCGACGGAGGTGGCGACTTGGCGCTTTCCTTCCGACATGTGCATGTTGCCGATGTTTACCTTCTTTATAGGCACACCGCCCTTGACGAGCGTAAGCACGTCTTCCGGTGTTTCGGCCACGATGAAGATCTTCTGGCGCGGGCTCGCCTTGCCAATGACGTCGATGGTCTTCTGCAGAGAGAAGAAACGCGTAGCGACGCCGGCGGGAGCGGCCATCTTCATGAGGTTCTGGCGCATGGTGTTGGTCGCCACGTCGTCGTTGGCGACGAGGATGAGGTTGGAGCCCAGAGTGGAGTTCCACTGGGTGGCAACCTGACCATGAACCAGTCGGTTATCGATGCGGGTAAGAAGAATGTTGGGTTCTGCCATGTTGATCAGCTTCCTTTCGTTATTTGCTGACGACAGTTACTTGATTTCCTGAATCGCGTAACGCGAAACATCTACGACGGCTCCGGATCGGACTTTGATCTGGACCTTCTCGCCTTCGATGCCTTTGACGGTTCCGTAGATACCGCCGGCGAAAAGAACCTCCTGACCCGGCTTGAGCTCGGTGTGCAGCTCCTTGAAGTACTTTTGCTTCTTCTTCATGTTGATTTGCGACCAGATGGTGTAAATCAAGCCCATGATGGCAAGCAGGCCTAAAAGGGCGACCGAGGAGCTCAGGACGTTGGCTCCGAAATCGGCCATTAGATGCCGTCCTCGTCGCCGAAGATATCCTCTTCTTCGGAGCCGGCAACGGATGCGACCGTCTGGGCGGTGATGCCCGTCTGGCCAACGGTCACGGCCTGCTCGCCAAGCTCGGCGAGCGTAGCGTTGCCGCGGAGGAACAGAAGCTCAATAACCATGGGAAGGTTAGTGCCGGTCAGAACTTCGACATTGTCGACATCCTGGGCAATCATCATCGACTGGTTGAACGGGGTGCCGCCAAGCAGGTCGGTAAAGACGAGCACGCCATCGCACTCCTCGCGCATGGCGGTAATAGCGGCGCGGAGATCCTCACCGTAGGATGCGGCCTGGTCGCCCTCAAAAGGAACGACGGTAAAAGCAGGCTGGTCGCCGGCAACCATAGCGATAGCGCTTGCAAGGCCGGGTGCGAACTGTCCATGACCGGTAAGAATAAAGCCAACCATTCAAATTTCCCTTCCGAAGGTGTGTACGATCTGAGTCCGATGATTTTCGGAAGCCAGCGGGCGCTCGCCCTTAAAGCTTCTTAGAAAGCGTTCTTTGAAGACCAGTGGTTTCTAAACTGGTAGTAACCACGTGACGTGTTGTTGTCACTATATCACCCCAGAAGAGGTCGCTTTCGTTGATTCATACGGTAAAACGTTTTTGCACCGCTCACGGTGATAAATCGACCGTTTAGCGGTCGTTAACAATTCTACCTGCGGTTTTGAAACCGTTTCGAAATGTTTTGGCAAAAGATCGGATCTTTTCCTGTGTCTAAACAACGCAGGGCGGCTAAAAATAGCGTGAAGAAAAATTGCAGGTCATTGTGAAGATATGTGAATTGGTCTTTTTGACTTAATACCAGTTAGAACCAGTTTTGAGATTATCGGTGAACGGTAGTTTTCGACCGTTCACCGGTTACTTGCAATCGTTTGCAGTTGTTTTCCCATATGAATCGGGGAAACACAATGGAGTGCTTGCGCGATCAAGGGAAGTTTTGACATTTGTCCTCATCCCCCGCGCCAAACTCCGACACCCAAAACGAGCTAATAGTTCATGCTAATCGTTTTCAATCATTACTTACTCAATATACGTAATTATTTATCGTTTATCGTTAATTCTGATATGATACATGTATCATCCAAATCGCCGATTGGAGGGGTTATGGTCCACCGAAACGCATCTATATCGAATGAAACCATCAGCCGCGAACAGACGATAGCCAAACTGAGGAAGCTCGCTCGCATCTGCAAATGGGCCACAATCTGCATTACCACCGCGCTCGCTCTGGGACTCCTCGCAGTCATTGCGATTGACCTTCTACTTATATTGCCCGGCCTCTCCCAAGGGTCGTGCCTCCAATCCGTAGAACTTCAAGCCGGCGAAGGGCCGTGCCTGGCTATTGTCGGTACCGATGCGCAGGCCCCACTTATGCTCGTCGCACACGATGGTCACACTGCCATAGGAAGCCTCTTGATGACATGTCTCGCGCTTACCATCGCGATAAGCGTGCGCAGGCTTTTCTTCAACATTGAAAAGGAAGGCAGACCCTTTGACCTTGAATGCAACCAGACGCTTCGTCGAGTAGGACATTTATTCCTTATCGGCGGCGTTGCCGTGAGGCTTCTTGGTGCCGTAATCACGGGAATAATACTCTCAGGATTTGGCGGCAGCTTTACGGATGCGTTCGTCGGCCAGTTATTCGAGCCCTCCATGCTCTTTGCAGGCCTGATTATTTGCCTGATTGCCAGTATCTTCCGCTACGGGTATATCCTGCAAAAACAAGATGACGAGTTGCTCTAGGGGGAATCCATGATTATTCTGCGGCTTGACCGCATGCTCGCCGAACGCAAGATCTCATCCAAAGAGCTTGCGGAACGCGTGGGCATCTCCCAGGTCAATATGTCACGCATTAAGACGGGCAAGGTTTCTGCCATACGTTTTTCAACTCTTGACGCGATATGTCGGGCACTCGACTGCCAACCGGGCGATGTACTGGAATATATGCCTGACGATGAAGCCGATAACCTTTTTGGACGTAAAGATTGATAGGCATAATTTAGCCACCAGCGCCTAAACGCAAATAGCCCGCTAGAACAACATCCGTTCTAGCGGGCTTATTCAGATATTTCGGTTACGCGCTCGGCGGCTCAGACAGATCTTTATGCAAACAGACCATAGATGCTGATGTTGGCCTTGGCATACAGGCCGTTAGCATACTCGGTCCACTTGGAGCTGGCGCTCGAAGCCTGCGAAGAGTACTGCTGGTAGGCGGTGTAATAGGCGGTCATGGCCTGCTTGTAGGTAGCGCTATCAGCCGTAAAGGCATCGTCAGCGAAGGCCTTAGCGTAGGTGCTATCGGCGTCCTTCCAGGTGCCCTTTTCGCTATCCCACTCGTCGCCGGCAAGTTTGATGATGTAATCGGCGTAGTCCTTGCTCGCGGTCTCCTCGTTGCCGTCAGCAGGCTCGGTCGGGGCGGTCGGCATGCTTGCGGAGCTATCGCCCACCTTCTTCTTGTAGAGCTTCTGCAGCGTCGCGGACTGGCGGACGATCTGCTTGGCCTGGTCCTTGGACACGCCATACTGCGTGGCCATGGTCTTGTAGTCCGAAGTGCCGATGGATTCCTCGGCGTACTGCTTCATCTCCTTAGAGGAGACGGTAATGCCCTCGTCCTCGGCAGCGTCGAGCAGGATCTTGTTGCGCACGTAGGACAGGATGACGTCGGCAGAAGGAGCGGTGTAGTTGCCATCGCTATCCTTGACGGTGTCGAGGCTGTACTGGCTCTCGATGGCCTCGCGCGCGGTGATGTCGCTCTTCTTGCCGTTGTAGCTATAGCTTGCCACGGTCGAATCGAGCTGGTCCTCGGTCAGGGTCGACGAGCCGACACCCTTGCCGCCAAAGCCGCCATTGCCAATAAAGAAGCCGACCACGGCGGCGATCACGACGGCAACCACAAAGGCGGCAATCATCGTCTTCTTGTGCCTGGATGCATGGTCGTCTTCATCGGAACCCAGAATATCGTCGTCCTCATCCTGGGCCTCGGGCATCAGATTCTCGTCAGCGGCATCCGCGGCAATCTGAGCCTCCAGTCGGGCGTCCTCCTCCTCGGCCGTCGTGCCGGCGGCAATGTGCTCGGCAGACGTACCGGCGACCAGATCGATCTTCTCGTCCTCGTCACCGTCGGGGCCTTCGCCGCGCTCGATGATCTGGATGCCGTCGATCTCGTCCTTCTCGTCCTTCTTTTGAATCAGACCCATATCAGTTACTCCTTGTTAGGAAACATAGTCTTCAATAGAATACGCCCGACAGAGTGCCGGGCGTATTGATTCTTAGGTTATACGCAAACACTTAAGTACTATTTAGGCGTTTGCAGCCTGCATGTCTTAGGCCAGGTGCGCGATAACGGCATCGGCAAAGGCCTGCGTGCCCACGGCGCCCTCGACGGAGCCGGTCTGGGCACGACGCACGTCGCCGGTAACCTGCTTACCCTCGTCGAGCGTGGCGGACACGGCGGCGCGGATACGATTGGCCGCATCGTTCTCGCCCAGATGATCGAGCATCATAGCCGCAGACAGAATCTCGGCCGTGGGGTTGGCGATATCCTGGCCAGCGATATCGGGCGCGGAGCCATGCGTTGCCTCGAAGATGGCGCAGTCGGCACCGATGTTGGAGCCGGGGGCCATACCCAGGCCACCTACCAGGCCGGCGCACAGGTCGCTGACGATATCGCCGTACAGGTTGGGCAGCACCAGGACATCGAAGTCGTTGGGGTTCTGGACCAGGCCCATGCAGGTGGCGTCGACGATCTTGTCGTTGAACTCAATATCGGGATAGTTGGCGGCCACCTCGCGCGCAACGCGCAGGAACAGGCCATCGGTCGCCTTCATAATGTTGGCCTTGTGCACGGCCGTCACCTTTTTACGGCCGCAGCGGCGGGCGTACTCAAAGGCGTACTCCACAATGCGGCGGCTCTTGGCGATGGAGATGGGCTTAATTGAGATGGCGGAATCGGCGGCGAAGGTCTTCTGACCCGAGCGCTCGACAAGCTGTGAGAGCTCCTCGACCTCGGCAGCGCCCTCATCGAACTCGATCCCGGCGTAGAGGTCCTCGGTGTTCTCACGCACGATGACCAGGTCGACGTCGCGGAAGCGCGAGCCGTCGCCCGGCTGCGACAGGCAGGGGCGCACGCAGGCGTACAGGTCGAAGTGCTTGCGCAGGGCCACGTTAACGCTGCGGAAACCCGTGCCGACCGGCGTGGTGATGGGGCCCTTGATGGCAACCTTGGTCTCGGCGACCGCATCGAGCACGTGCTGGGGCAGCGGCGTGCCAAACTCGTCCATGACGCCGGCACCGGCCTCCTGGACGTTCCAGTTGATCTGGACACCGGTGGCCTCGACCACGCGGCGCATGGCCTGCGTAATCTCGGGACCGATACCGTCACCGGGAATCAGGACTACATCGTGCGCCATAATCTGTTACTCCTCGTCTTCGGCGTCGTCAGATTTTTTTACGCTAGCACGCTTCTTCTTTTTGGAGAGATCCAGGCCAAAACGTTTAACAAGCATTTCGCAAATCTCGCTCGAACGGGCCTTAAGATAGCTGCCCTTACCGTTCTCGGCATCGAACTTAAGGCGCAGCGCAAGCTTCTCGGCAACCTCGGCGTCGATCTCGCCCTGGCAAAACTCGTACAGGCAACCGAGCATGTCGCGATACTCAAGGTCGCCGTGGTAGCACTGGATGGCCTCGTCCAGGATGGGCCAAGCCTCGCGCGAACGCTCGACGCTCGTGGCACCCCACACGCACAGCAGGCGGAAGGCGGCATAGCGCAGCGTGGAGGAGATCTCGTCGAACAGTGCGGTCTCGGCGCCCTCAAAGGCATC